>CAMEHU010000042.1 GCA_945917765.1 uncultured Lachnospiraceae bacterium
ATAACTCTTTTATGTGTTCTCATTTCAAATTGTTCTCTTGAATCTTTGTCTTTGTGTGGAGAACGTAAAATTGTTATTACTTCTTTTTGTGTTGGTAGTGGAATAGGACCTGAAACTTTTGCTCCTGTTTTCTTAGCAGTATCTACTATTTTTTCAGCAGACTGTTCTAATACTACATGATCATAAGCTTTTAATCTTATTCTGATTTTTTCGCTTGCTACCGCATTTCCTTTTACTGTTGCCATGTAATTTTCCCTCCTTAAAATATTTTTATTTTGGTCGGAAGTTATAAACGCACCCTGGTGTTTCGTAAAACTCTATTTTTTAAACCCAAGTTTTTGCATGATTTTCTTGGGATAAGTGCATGACTTTCTGACAATAAAAATATGCTTTTAGCACTTATATGTAGCTTAATAATTTGTGATTGATTATTTAATTAATCTCTCTTAATTATCTGCTTCATATAACTTAAAGCATTTTTTTATCTTTCGAAGTCTAAATATTTTAAATAACTTACCGCCTTGGTCTAAGCCACGACATACTCCATAAGAGTTCCCTCCACCCTTGTGTTTCAAAGGATGTAGCCACATCTTACTTCATCGCTAATCTTACATGCCTTTCTATTATATACTGATTTTGTCATAAAGTCAACACTTTTTTCAAAACTTTTTACATAAAAAGTGAAGTGCATATACACTTCACTTTTATATACTAACATCTTAATGATTAATATTCTTTTTCTCCATCTGGCGTATCCATATATACTTTTGTTCTTTTCCATTTAAATACCATCATATAAATCCATAATGATAATCCAACTAACATATATCCTATAAATCCGATCCATGTTTCTTTTCCTATACCTATAGTACAAAAGAATGCTAAAATTATCATAATTATCAATGATAAATATTTTAAAAATTTACTACATTTATATGGTCTTTCCCATTCAGGATGTTTTTTTTCTAATATAATTGCACTTACAGAAGTTATACAATAACAAAGTGTACATGCAAAAGCCATTAAATCAAAAAATGCAGTTATACTTTTCATTGTTAAAAAACATATGCTTACTACTAAAACTATTATATTTGGAATAATAGGCTGTGCAAATTTATTAGTTTTAGAAAACGATTTTGGTAAAAAATTTTGTCTTCCCATTGCATATATCATTCTAACAACAGAATACCAGAAAGATAGTACTGATGTTGCTATTGGTAAAACCACTCCCAAAATCCCCATTAAAAGAATAAACCATGAGATTCCTGAGCCAAAGCTTTTTTGCAAAGCTTCAAAAACTATAAAAGCGTGGCAATCTCCTCCATTAGTTAGTTCTGCCCATGGTAGCACTCCTGCCAAACTAAAATAAAACAATGTATTTATTACCCCATTAGTTAATATACATCCTAATATTGCTTTTTTTTGTTCTTTTATTGGAAATTGACCTTCTTCAACCATCGCCGGCACTGTTTCAAATCCGAAATATGGAGTTACCATAAATGAACATCCTACAATCCAAGCAACACTAGTAGAAAACATTCCTCCCCATGTTTTTGAATTACAACTTGCGAAAAAATCATGGAAATTTGAAAAACTCCATGTACCACTGCACAAAAACATAACTGCACAAACAAATACACCTGCAATTCCAGCAAATAGCATTATAGTTTGAACTTTTCCTGCAATAACATTTTTATATAAACTCAAAGCACACCACAGAATAAGAATAATTATACCTATAATCATTAAACTTACATTTGATATATCTAATGCAAATTGAAATCCTATCCAATCTAGTATTCCTTTTACACCGCAAGCAGGTACAGCTATCCAAGCACACATAACAAGCCATGTAGACCAAAAACCTGCATGTTTGTTCATTCCTACAGTATTATATACTAAACATGAACCTGCACTAGGTAACATTGTTGATAACTCTGAATATACAAAGGCTGTTGGCAATATTAGAACTGTCATTAACGCAAATGCCAAAAACGTCGCTGGTCCTGTATATGACATAAAAATACCATCCCAATAGCACAAAAATGTAAATAAAGCTCCTGTTGCCATGGCATAAACATATAATAATTTCATCGATTTTGCTAAAGCATTTTCTTTTTTATTCTCCATTATAATTACCTCCTATTTTAATATATTTATATATTTTTCTATTTCTTCATTTGTAACGTATTTGTTAATAATATTTTTTTTACAACATACTGATAACGTATATTCCTTCTTTTCATAGCACATAAATTTTAAATTATTTTTTTCAAAAATGTCTTTTTTTAAATATTCTGAAAAGTCAATATCTTTCGGATTTATACGCAATCCACTTCCATCATATTTTGCAAAACACTCCTTTAATGTCCAAAGTTTTCTAAATTTTTTTTCATTCATATTTTTTATTTTTAATTCTTTATCTGACAAAACATACTCTCTTAATTCTTTGTAATTTATTATCTTTTCTTCAATATCTATTCCTAGGTTTTCTTCTTTATCGATAGCTACTGCCACTGCTTTTGAGCAATGCGAAATATTAAATTTTATATTTTTTATTTTAGGCTTGTTATTATCATCAACATTATATGTATAAATTTCTTCAATTATCTTGTTATCGTATAAATAAACTAATAGCAAAAAAAGTGATAATACATTGCACAACCTATCGTTATACTTAATATGTTCTTTAATTATGTTTTTATTATACTTTTCTATAATTGCTTTAATATATAAATAATTTTCATATTTCATTTTTTCTAATTCATCATAAATATAAATCATTCAAATTTTCACCATCTAGCACTTTTCTTATAATTTTTCTATATATATTTTTTATATTTTCTAATCTTTCATTTGTATATAATGATTTTTTACATGTTATTATAATATGATATACATTCTTCATTGAATCCACAAAAAAACTCAAATCAACATCATCTTGATCTCTATCAAATTCATATTCAAAAATGCTTTTGGCTAATTCATAATAACTTGAAAAAACAAATATTGTTTTTCCCTCATTCATTAAACTCAACCCATTAATATTCTTATGATAAAAATCAATTTTGTCATATTTTGAATTCACAAGTAGTGTCTTGTTTAAATTCGTCAGTTCACTATTTACATTAAATCCAACTTTTATTGCTTGTGGGATAATATTAATTAACATTCCTACCATATTATCTATTCCTGGTAATGGCAAATCTCTGCCAGAAATAACCTTAGAAAATAAAACATCATTTTTCTCATTGGCTATAGCTATTAAATATGCATATGCTAACTCAAAGAATGTATTTTCTGAAATTGCATTATTTTTACAAAATTTCTTTATTTCTTTTGTCTCACTCTCTCCAATCCAATCTACAATATCTAAATTTCCTATCTCATCAGAACAGTTATTATGTGGAATAGTTGTAGCATATTCTTCATTTCTAAAGTATTTTTCCCAATAATTTATTGCCTCTCTGTTATCTACATTATCTATCATTGCATAATATCTTTCTAAATGATTATTCAATTTAATATTTCCGATACTCTTTGTTAACTCTTCGTATTGTATACCTTCTTCAAGCTTTTCATAAAAATATGATAAATCTTGAATTATTAGCTCTACACTCCACCCATCTACCATAATATGAGATAAACTACACACCAATTTTTGTGTTAAATCTGGAAATTTAAAAAGCTTAAATCTTATCAATGTGTCATTTTCAAAATCAAAACCTCTAATAACATCTTTACGGCATATTTCATTTAATTCATTTGTGTTTTTAACATTTATTACCTCTAATTCTATACTTCTATTATTATACCTAACTTGAATTGGTCTATCATATTTATCAATAATCATTGTAGTTAATGCTTCATTTTTTATCGTTAGTAAATCTATAGCTTTTCTTAAGTTATCTTCATTCATTATCTGTGGACATTTGTAAAAATATTGTAGAAAATTATCCCCAACTATATGTTGTCTATAAGCTTCTAACATATAAATTTGTGTTGGTGTTAAATAAGAAATTCCTTTTGCTTTTATACCTTCTTTTTTCTCATGTATAATTATATCCTCTTTGTATTTTTTATTATTTAAATTTATATATCTTTCAGTCATGCAACTACTGTTTTGAATTTTTCCAAGCTTTCTTATAGTTCTTTCTCTTAAAATATCACATACAGCATAATTAAATCCTTTTTCTCTTAACTTAGACATTATTGTAATTGCTTTTATTGAACTACCACCTATATCATAAAAGTCATCTGTCACTCCTATATTTTCTTCCATTAAAACTTCTTTGAATATATTTAATGCAACTTTTTCGAATTCTGTAGAAGGCTCAGCACATTCTGTTTGTCTAACCTTGGTCATATTATTTAATTTAACTTTATCTACTTTTCCATTAATAGTTAAAGGAATTGTATCTACCTGATATATATGTGAAGGAATCATGTAATGTGGTAATTTTTCTAATAGTCTTTCTTTTATTTTCTTAATAGAAATTATTTTAGGTGATGTTAAATAAGCATCAATCTCTTTTTCATTATCAGCCTTCGTTACTGTTATTAGACAAACATCTTTAACATATTCAATATCTTTCAAGCTTTTTTCTATTTCACCAAGTTCTATTCTAAAACCTCTTATTTTTATTTGATCATCCATTCTTCCAATATAAATTACATTCCCATCATATCGCCACTTCGCTAAATCTCCTGTCTTGTACATTTTCCCTTCACCAAATGGATTATCTATAAAGCATTCTTCTGTTTTCTCTTTCAAATTTAAATATCCCGCTCCTACGCCGTAACCTGCAATACATAATTCTCCGGGTTCTCCAATTCCGCATAGTTTCCCATTATTCATAATATAAACATTTACATTAGAAATTGGTTTTCCTATCGGTAAAATCATATTATTAAACTCTTTCATTTCAAATGATAATGTATTAACGGTTGCCTCAGTTGGTCCATATGTATTAAAAACTCTACATCTTTTTTTCCATCTTTCCATTACATCTGAATCTGCTGCAGCACTTCCAGATTCTATGACTTTCAATGTAGAAATATTTTCTGGATTTAAAAGTTTTATATACGCTGGTGTTAATGCTGTTACAGTAATATTATTCTCTACCATGTATTTTTCTAACATTCTAGGTTCATTTATTAGTTCTTTTGGCATCAAACATAACGTCCCACCCAATGTTAAGATTGTAAATATATCCCAAACAGATTGGTCAAACGCTATACTTGCAAACTGTAATAATACATCATCGCTAGATAATCCATATACATCTTTATATGATTTAACCAGATTCGCCAATCCTTTATGTTTCAATAACACACCTTTTGGTTTACCCGTTGTTCCGGATGTAAATATACAATACGCATTATCTTTTTCTTCTATCTTAATATCAACATTAACGTCAATTCCGTTTGTTTGTTTTATAATTTCAAATACTGGAATTGTTTTAATAAAGTCCAACTCTTTTTTATATGTAAGTATTACCCTTGGCTTACAATTATTTATTATATACTCTATCCTTTCATTTGGATATTGAGGATCTATAGGAACATATACTGCACCACACTTTAATGTTGCTAAGATTCCAATTACCATTTCTATTCCTCTTTCCGGTAATATTACAACAAAATCGTTCTTTTTTACTCCAATTTTTAACAATTTATTAGCCAAACTATTGGCTTGATTATTTAAACTTTTGTATGATATACTTTCATTATCATATATTATAGCTATTTTATCTCCACATTTTTCTGCATTATCCTCTATCATTTCTAAAACATTCCTATTGTCTTTGAAATCTTTTAATGTATTATTGAAATTATTAATTATTTTTTCTTCTTCATTTTTATCAGTTAATGGAATACTATCTATTTTTTCTTCATAGTAATCTTCTAAATAATTTAATATATTTTCAAAATGTTTCCCAAAATAAATCATATTATTTTTTTCATAATATCCTATATCAAAACATATCTTGGCAACATCTTCTTCAATCAATAATTTTATTTTATAATCCTTTGTATTATTACAAGACTTTTCAAATAAAACATCAAAAAAGCATTCCAGTTGTTCTATTTCAATATACTTTGATAGATTTGTTTTCTTATTAGTGTTAAATTCTGAAAGAAACTTGTCAAATTCAATCAAATCATCTTTTAAATTTTTTTCTAAATTAAACTTCCAATTAAATGGATATATTGAATCAAAATCTTTAACATAGCCAATAGTAATATTATCTTGCCTTCCATATCTCTTTAATAACAGCAAAAAAACATACAAAAATAAAGTCTCCTTATTCTTTAATTCCAAAATTTTATTACATGAATCTATTTTTTCTTTATTATAGGATATTAAAAAATCATCATATTTCTTATTTTCAACTTTAGTATTTCTAAAATCACTTACTCCATTATATTGCTGTAAATCATTTGTAAAGAATTCACTCCAAAAATCAACCTCCATTTAATCCTCTCCTTCTATATTTTTACTATATCCACTAATTTCAACCATTAAAATGATAAAAATTAATTGCATATAATTTATCATAAACAGAAAAAAAAGTCAACATAAGTGAGAGCTTTTATGTTAATTTGACTTTTGTTAAAAAAAATGATATACTTATTTTATACTTTTTATAAGTAAATATTTTTAAGGAGTGATATTTATGATGCCATGCATGGAAATTCCTATGCCTGAGCCACCAATTCATCGTGATACCAGTAGTAATACTGATACCATCAAGAAATAACTTTCCTAAAAAGCTGACATAATTATGTCAGCTTTTTCATTGAATTGTATTTTATAATTAACTTTTCAATTTGCATTTTCCTACATTATCATTATATTTTCATTTTTTCTTCTGCTAATAAATTTTCTATATTAAAACAATAAAGCCATCAAAACATTTGACTGTTTTAACGGCTTTAATACTATTCCCCAGCAACAATATTATCAGAATTTCCTCCAAAATATTGACTATACATTTGATTTACTTTTTGATAATTTTCTTCATAATTAACTGTTTCTGGCATTCCATAATCAACACCAAAAGTATCAACAGTTATAGATTTTATAGTTATTTTGTTTTTATTTTCATCTTCAGTTGCTTCAGCTGATTTTTCTGTTTCACTATTATCAACTGTATTTGCCTCTTCTCCATTTACAGTATTTTCTTCTTTTGTTTCTTCAACTCTTGTACTAGCTATTGCTTCTAAAACATCCATTCCTTCTACAACTTTCCCAAATGCTGCATAATATTCATTATACTCAGGCACATCTTCTGTTAATAATGCAAAATTGCAGTTTGCAGAATTATATCCTTCTTGAACATATCCAAAGAAAGAATAATCATCTCTTTCCATTGTTATTACACCTTTTTCATGTCTTATAAGATTGTTAACATCATTTTTTATGAAATCACCTTTTATTCCATATATATAATCATTTCCTGGATTTTCCTTAATTTTTGATATTCTAGCCATTTCCATTGATGAGTCACCTAATAATCTATTTGATTCTATTGACATTTTGAAATCATTGTAAAATCCACTGTTTGCTAATTTTATGAAGTTTGCAACTGCATTTGGTGCTGATTGTGGGTCTAATTCTATTTTTATTGGTTTTTCATATCCTTCTATTTGAATTGTTGCTATTGGGTTTTGTACTTTTGATGTTTTAGATTTTATTAAAAGAAAACCTACTAATACTATTGCTATTGTAACAATAACTATTCCTATTTTTAATAATAATTTTTTCATTTGAATTCCTCCATTACTTTTCTATATAATCACATAAACATATTATAAACTTAATTATCTAAAATTTACAATAGTTTTATAAAAATTTTTTTATTTTGATATTTGTATAATATTTTTATATTATAATCATATTGTTTTTTTATGTTAAAAAAACAATCATAGTATTTTTACTATTTCTATATCATAGCAAATTATATTTTATAACATCAAGTTATCAAATATAAATTGTTCCTGCATTCTTTTTAAAGCTTGTTTTATAGTTCTAGCTCTTATTTCACCTATTCCATCAACTTCATCTAGTGCAGGGATATCTGCTGCTAAGATATGTTGGAATGACTTAAATGATTTTACTAAATTTTCAACTATATTTGCTGGTACTCTTGGTATTTTATTAAGAACTCTATATCCCTTAGTGAATACTCCTACTTCATCATAATTATCAAAGTCTTCATATCCAAGAATTTTAGCAATAAATTGCGATTTTATCAATTCATCATGTGTTATTTGTTTTATTTCTGTTAAAATTTGTTCAGGTGTTTTCTTTTTATTTGGAACCATATAATCCTTTATTATTAATAATTCCTCAAGTTCTAAATCTCCAATCAATTCATCCAATTGTAACTGAAGCAATCTTCCTTCTTCACCTAGTTCATAAATAGCTTTTCTTACTTCGTCAGCTACAGTCATAACCATCTCTGCCCTTTGAATTGCTATTATTACGTTTTCAAGTGTAACTATATCATTAAATTCATATTCATTTAATATATTTAGTTTGCTATCAAAAACCTTTTTATATTTTTCAACAGTTTGCAATGCTTGATTTGCTTTTGTAATAACTTTTGATGTATCTTCCAAAACATATCTAGAGTTTCCTTTAAATAAAGTTATAATATTTCTTCTTTGAGAAACACTTATAACTAATTCGCCTGTTTGTCTAGCTGTTCTTTCAGCTGTTCTATGTCTTGTTCCAGTTTCAGTTGTAGGTATATCTGATGATGGAATTAATTGAGTATTTGCAAGTAAAATTTTCTTTAGATCACCACTTAACACAATTGCTCCATCCATTTTTGCAAGCTCATATAATTTAGCAGGAGTATAGTCTACATTTATACTAAAACCGCCATCAACTAATTCCATTACTTCTTTTGAATCCCCTATAACTATTAAAGCTCCTGTTTTCGCTTTCAATATATTTTCTAATCCTTCACGAATAGGAGTTCCAGGTGCTATCGATTTTAATATATCAACCATACCTTCTTCATCCTTACTCACAACTATTCCCCTCCTTAATATATGCTAACATTTAATACTATTATATAAAAGCTTCGTTTTCAAAACACAATATGCTTCATTTATATCATTTGTTTATCTTAGTCCAACTGCTTTTAAAGCTTCTACAATATTTTTTACACCTATTATATCTAATTTGTAGTTATCTTTCAATAGTTTTTTGTTACTTTCAGGAATTATACATCTTTTAAATCCTAATTTTTCCGCTTCTTTCAACCTTTTCTCTATTAAATTGACAGTTCTTACCTCTCCTGTTAATCCAACCTCACCTATTATAACAATATCTTTATCAATACTTAAATTTTTAAAGCTTGAAGCAACTGTAATAATTATTCCTAAATCCACTGCAGGTTCATTAATTTTCATTCCGCTAACAACATTTACATATGCGTCTTGGCTTCCTAAATTAAATCCCGCTTTTTTTTCTAAAACAGCCATAAGTAAAGTTAATCTATTATAATCAATTCCATTAGCATTTCGCCTTGGCATTCCAAAAACACTTGGTGTTGTTAAAGCTTGTAACTCTATTAATAATGGTCTTGTCCCTTCCATACTTGCAACAACAACAGATCCAGCTGGATTATCATCTCTTTCAGATATTAATACAGCTGATGGATTTGAAATTTCAACCATCCCTTCATTTGCCATTTCGAACATTCCAACTTCATTTGTAGAACCAAATCTATTTTTTACACCTCTTAAAATCCTATATGAAAAATATCTTTCGCCTTCTAAATATAAAACCGTATCTACCATGTGTTCTAAAACTCTTGGTCCTGCAATATTTCCCTCTTTTGTAACATGTCCAATAATTATAGTAGTTATTCCATTTGTTTTACATATTTTCATAACTCTTGCTGTAATTTCTCTTACTTGGCTAACAGTACCAGGTGCAGATGTAATTTCGTCTGAATACATCGTTTGTATTGAATCAATTATAACAAGTTTTGGTTTCATATCTAAAATAGTAGTTTGAATAACATCCATATCTGTTTCCCCTAAGAACATCAAATCATTATTATTAATTCCTAATCTATCTGCCCTTATTTTAATTTGTTCTGCTGATTCCTCACCAGAAACATACAAAACCTTTCCATCACCTTTAACTTTATCACAGATCTGCAAAATTAATGTAGACTTTCCAATTCCTGGTTCTCCACCTAATAAAACTAAAGAACCATTTACCAATCCTCCTCCTAAAACTCTATCAAGCTCTTCAAAACCAGTTGAAACTCTTGTGTCCTCTTTTCCAACTACCTCGTTTAACTGAAGTGGTTTGCAGCTTTTCTTTTCTATACCCATACTTCCTAATTTGTCATTCGTTTTACTTAATTTTTCTTCATAAAAACTATTCCATTCGTTACAACCAGGACATTTCCCAAGCCATTTGCTTGATTCATATCCACAATTACTACACACAAATATTGTTTTAATCTTATTCGCCATATTTAACCTCCTGCACAATTGGGGACGCGTCCCTACTGTGCATTTTGCACAGTTTGGGACACATCTATATAAAACTTAACATTTCTTATTTTTTATTTTTGATAACAGTCTCCTATTTATCCCTGTAATTCTATTGATTTGACTTATAGAAACGCCTTTAACATCTAGTACTTCTTTTAGAATTTTCTTTTCATTTGTACTACTAATTATGTTTTTTAAATCTTTTGACTCATTAAAAGCACTTCTAATTTTATTATCTATCATTTGTTTTACTTGTTCATCAGATAATTTATTAACAATTTCAAATTCAACATAATCTTCATAATATCTTTTTAACCCCTCTAAGTGTTCTTTTTTAAACAATTTCTTTGCTTCATTATCATCATCACTATAATACATCAATATAACCTCTTTGTCTAGCCACGAATCTTCACTTAATATTTCATTGTATCCACTCCATAGATACTTATCAAATCTACAAATTCCTGCTTTTTCAGGATTATAGTGAATATACTTAATTACATTTTTTAAATACTTTTCTGTATCTATTATTTTGTTTTTATATCTATTTTCAAATAAATGACCTACTCTTTCATATTTTTTATTAAAATATGATGAATATGAAACTAATATTCCCTTAAAAAAATCAGGAATATTACTATCGTTTCCCTTAATAATAAAATGTACGTGATTTTGCATTAAAGCATATGTACCTATTTTTATGTTATTTTTTTCTTTATATTTTTTCATTTCTTTTATGAATTTTTTCCTATCTTGAGTATCATAAAAAATATTCCCCCTATCAATCCCTCTAATTATGCAATGGTTTAAACCATTGGTTCCAAAACTTCTTCTTGTTCTTGGCAATAATATTCCTCCTTTTTTGATTATGAAAACAAAATTTAAAAACTATTAATTTAGAATTTTTGATAACTTAAAAGATTAAAAAATTAATGACTTAATTGTTAAAAATTAATAAATAAAAAAATAATAGAGCCTAAGTATTTAGATTTTAAAAAGTGTAACGATTTAAATTTTCTGAATAAAAAACATTATAAATAAGATATTATTACGCACTATTTTATACTGTTTAATGCTATTTGTCAATTAAATAAATTAAAATTATTCAAAGATATGTCCCAAATTGTGCAAAATGCACAGTGGGGACGCGTCCCCAACTGTGCACTATCCTTCAACAATTCTTACAATTTGTTGTTCTAATTCTTTAATTCTTTGATTCAATTTTTCTACCTCAACATCATTTGTTTCTTCTGATTGTAAATCATCTTTCACTATTGATTCCATGTCTTCTAATTCTTCTTTTAGTGTTTGCATTCTGTCTAGTACTTGAAGTCTTAAATATTTTTGTGTATGGTTGTTTTCTATTTTGTCTACCATTTTAGTTGTTTCATTCAGGTCATATTTTTCTCCATATCCTGGTATTGTTACTGGTATTTGAGTTGTTTCAGTTATTTTTTGTTTTAATACTTTTTGACCTTCTGGTTCGCCATGAACTAAAAAGATATGTTCTGGTTTTTTTACAAAAGAATACACGAAGTTTAGTAATCCTTCTTGATCAGCATGTCCTGAATATCCTTCAATGTATTCTATTCTTGCATTAACTGCTATATCTTCTCCAAATATTTTAACAGTTTTTGCACCATCTACAATTTTTCTTCCAAGTGTTCCTGGTGCTTGATATCCTACAAATAATATTGTATTTTTAGGGTTCCATATATTATGTTTTAAATGATGTTTTATTCTTCCAACTTCACACATTCCACTTGCAGAAATAATAATTGCAGAGTCATTATCTTCATTTAATTCTTTTGATTCTTCTGCTGTTCTTGTGAATCTTAATCCTGGAAATTCTAATGGATTATCACCACTTTGAATAAGTTTTTGTGTTTCTTCATCAAATAATTCCATGTTCTCTTGAAATACTTCTGTTGCAGAAATAGCAAGTGGGCTATCAACATAAACTGGAGTATGCATTAATATTTCATATTTTCTTAAGAAATCACTGTCATGTTTGTGTTCTTTTAAATTATTTAGTTCATATAAAATTTCTTGTGTTCTTCCAACAGCAAATGATGGAATTACCACTGTTCCGCCATTTCTTATAGTATCTGCTACAATATTAACAAATAATTCTGCTTTATTATCGTTTCTCATATGATGTCTATCTCCATATGTTGATTCCATAACTAAATAATCAGCATCTTCAATCATTGTAGGCTCTGATAATAGCGGAATATCGTTATTTCCTAAATCACCTGTAAATACTATTTTTTTATTAACTCCATTTTCTTTTATCCATATTTCTATTATTGCAGAACCAAGCATATGTCCGGCATCATTAAATCTAACATGTATATCATCATCTATTTCTATTAATTGGTCATAATTTACTGGTTCAAATAATTCAAGTGACATTAACGCTGTTTGAACATCATAAATTGGTTGTTTTATTGATTCGCCTTTTCTTAGTCTTTTTCTATTTTTCCATTCAGTTTCCATTTCTTGTATATGTCCACTATCAGGAAGCATTATTGCACACAAATCACAAGTTGCTTTTGTAGCATAAATTTTTCCTCTATATCCATCTTTATATAATTTTGGAATTCTTCCTGAATGGTCTATGTGTGCATGTGTTAAAAGCATAAAATCTATATCTTTTATATCAAACTTAAAATCCTCTTCATTTTCCATTTCGTCTGCAGCTTGACCTTGAAACAAACCACAATCTACTAGAAATTTCTTACCAGCGCCTTCAACTAAAAAATTAGAACCTGTTACAGTTTTAGTTGCTCCTAAAAAAGTAATATTCATATATTATCCTCCTATTTTTAATAATTTTATTTTTCTGTCTTTTTTGCTTGTTACTTCCTCTTCAAATGGCATTTCGAAAATTGCTTTATTTTCCAATATTTTTGAATCATAATATTCAACTTCTATTTTTTTGTTACTTGAAAATCTTATTTTTATTGTTAAATTTTCAAGTTCAATTATCTTTGTTTTAAAAATATAATTTAATATTTCAAAATTTAATTTTTCACTTTTAAAACCAGTATCAATTATTTTGTTTTCTAATAATTTCTTTATTAAAAACTCTGATACATTTTTTAATTCATTTGATATTTTTTCATTTTCAATTATTGTTTTATTCTTTTTATACAATAAGTTACAGTAATATCTATATTGCAAAACATCATTGTATAAATCTTTTTTCAAGCTGTCTTTTTCAATTTTTATTTTAAAACATTTTAAAAAACTTTTTTCTAATTCAACAATTAAATCCTGATAATCTATTTTTTCTTCTTTATCATCTATTTTATCATAGTAATTTAATGAATATTCATAATTATCATGATTTGTTAAATATTGTTTTTGTTTTAACACTTTATTATTAATCTTAATTTTTTTCAACAAATCTTTTTTTTCTTTTTCTTTGTGTTCAACAAAATCACTTATACACAAATATTCCTTAGGATTACTTTTTATACATTCTTGATATTGAGTTCTAATTAACTTAATATCTTGTAACATTTTATCTAGACTTTGAATTTCCTTACTAATATTTTCACTGTTTTTATTAGTATCTTCCACATACTCTTTTCTATTTTTTAGCATTTGTTTTCTTACCAAAATACTTTTTTTATATTTCACACATTTATCGTGATTTTCTAGAGATATATTATTATATAAAACTACACAAAGTTTAAAAAATATGTTTATAAATTCATTTCCAGCTTCACCATAACCATCTTTAGCAACTTTATTAGTTAATAATTCTGTTATATTTGCTTTACCTGTATTGTCCTGTATATACTTATATTTAAACAATAATAATAAATTTTGATAAATCAAATTAAAACTAATATTTTCTTGGTTATCTATTTGTATACTCCATGACCATCCATTAAAATCCCTTATTGGTTCAGTAAAATTAATGGTTTTGCCTTTATTTAAGCAATATGAAACGCATATTTTAGTAAAATCTTCTAATAATACTTTATCCTCAGGCAAATTCTTTTCAGTTAATTCGTAAATTGCAAGTAATAATATCAGCTCATTCGGTAAACATTTAATTTCACCTTTTTTTCTATCAACAAAATATTTATTATCATCTTTTACTTGCTGTGGATTTAATAAATCAATTTTTTTACATTTGGTTTTTATAACATTTATATAATTTTCTAAAAATTTATTTTTCTCCTCTATATCTTTTTTTACAGAAAAATAATCTTTATAAAAATTATCTAATTTATAAAAAATATTTAAAATAAGACTTTTGGCTTCTTCATTGAACTGTTTATTTTCTAAAACAAGTTCTAAATCGTTCCTATAATCTTTTATATTAAACTTAGATAATATTTTCTTTCTTTCTTCCAAAATAAAACTCTCCTTAAGTGAGCAATTGGGGACGTGTCCCAGCTGTGCATTTTGCACAATTTGGGACATATCTAGGCCTAGAT
>CAMEHU010000043.1 GCA_945917765.1 uncultured Lachnospiraceae bacterium
CAATTTTTAGCCTTACGGTTTCAATACTTTTCAACTAGCGAAAAGATTCAAAGTATTAAATCTCTTTTCGTTATCTCTAGAATATTACTTGTTATATAATTTTTCTTCTGTTATCAATATTTTTATACCTTCTTGAAAAAAATAAGTCAAATAAAACTTTTAATTGTTTTATTTGACTTACTTAAAATTCTATTGTTTAGGTGTTTGAGTAATTAAGATATCTCCACTTTCATCTGTTCTATATATTTTCGCATTTAGTTTTTCATATCTATTCATTGTTTCTTGATGTGGATGTCCATAATCATTATTTTTTCCACATGATATTATAATTAGTTTTGGGTTTATCTGTTCTAAGAACTTTTGTGAAGAGCTTGTTCTTGATCCATGATGTCCTGCTTTTAATACGTCTGTTTGAGGCCATGAACGAGCAGGCTCATTTCCTTTTTCTGCGTCACCAGTAAATAAATAGCTTATTCCATTATATTCCATTCTTATAACTATTGAACATGCATTTAAATCTTGTGAATTATCTTGTATTGACATTACTTCACATTCAGCATTTCCTACTGTAAATTTATCACCAATTTTAGGAACTTTAATTTTTTTCTTTTTATTTGATATTGCATCTAGAACATCTTCATAAGTTTTTGTATTTGTTGTAGTTTTTGGCATGAAAATTGTACCTACATCTATTTCATTTATAACATTATCTAATCCGCCAATATGATCTTCATGTGGGTGAGTTCCAACTACATATGTTAGTTTATCTATTCCAATTTTTTTTATGTTTTTTACAACTAAGTCACCATCATCATTATTACCCGCATCAATTAACATTGACTCTCCATTATTGACTATTAAGATACTATCAGCCTGTCCAACGTCAAAATAATATACTTTTAGTACATCTTCATTCACATCTATTTTTGATATAGATGCCGAACCTGTTTGAACCGTTAAGTTATCAAGTCCGTCAATGTTTGAAATTTCCTGGCTATGTGCTGTAAATGCATTTAACAAGCTATCTCCGCCAAAGAAAGCTACAATTAATAGTACTATAATTGATAATACAGTTTTTAATGTTTTATTATCTAGATTAAAACTTCCATTTTTATTTTGATTATTACTCATTTGTATTTCCCCCTATTATTCTTTAGTCTTTAAGCTATATTATTTATATATTTCTTATGTTTCTATTTCTATAAAAGTTTTTTCATTTATCTCAGAATCTTTTTATTATTATAATGTTTTTGATTTCTATTCTTCAAATAAATCTTTTGCTTTTTGATTAATTCTTTCTTCTATTTCAGTTGTTTGTTGTTCATCTAATTCATATTTATTATTTATTTTTTTTATAACATCTCCTTCTTTCAAGTCTTTCGGCAACTTAGATAAATCAATATTTATCATTTGCTTAGTTTTTCTATTCTCACATACTGCCAAATTATCTTCAAACCTATCAATAACTAAAATTTGCTGTTCGTTGTTTTTAGATTCTTCCAGTTTTTCAAAAATCTTTTTCATAAAACTTTGCATTAATCTGTTTCTATCATTTGCTGTTAATTTATTATTAATACCTATATTTGAACTAGTTTTACCATGATTTTTCACATTTCTATTTATACTACATGCTTCATTCTCAATTAATTCCATAATGTCCCTCCATTTTCTGTATAAATATATTTAACGATATTTTATAATAACCATTACAAAAGGTCAACAATTTTTTATTTCAATTATTATTTTTTTCTCTTAATTCTTGCATATTTTAAAAAAAATGATATAATTTGCACTTAGGGAGGTTTTAATATGTTTTTCTCATATGATTTTAAAATTAGTTTATCTATGCTAAGTAAGACAACATCTATAAGTAATAAAGGTTTACTTGCAATTTTACAAGATATTGCTGAAATGCATTCTGCAAGTATCGGATTTGGTGTAACAGATATTAAAAAAACAAATTATTCATGGGCCTTGCTAAACTGGAAAGTTAAGATATTTGAAAGACCAAAATATGGTGACACAATAACTGTTAAAACATGGTCAAGATATTCTACCAAATTATATAGCTATAGAGATTTCGAAATATACAATTCTGCCGGTGAAATAATTGGTATAGCAACATCTAAATGGATTTTAATTGATGTTTCAAAAGGTAAAATTGCAAAAATAGAAGATTCTCTAATTAGTTTATATAAACCAGAAAATAAATCAGTTTTTAATATCGTTGAACTAGATAAACTAACAGAACCTGAAGAATTTTCTAATTCAATTGATTATAAAATCCGAAAATCTGAAATAGATGTTAATAATCATGTTAATAATTTGTGTTATATAGACATTGCTATTGAAGCATTTCCAGAAGATTCACAAATATTTAATTCATGTAATGATTTTGAAATTTTATACAAACATCAAATAAAATTAGAGGACAATATAAAAGCATCTTATGTTTGCCAAAATAATGAGAATTATGTTGTTATAAAAAGCAGTGATAATAACTTGTTACATGCAATTGTTAAGTTTTATTAATTGTATGCCAAGTAAAATGCTATTTAATAATTAAGTAATTTAAGTTTTTTCTATAATACTTAAATTACTTTTTTATTTACCCCACTTTCTTAATCATATTTACTTTTTATTACTTTCTTCTACATTAAAAATCTGGCACATATTGTTGCTCATTCTCATCTTCAATAAAATCTTGTAAATATCCATTTTTTAAATCTAACATATATATGTAGTCCTCTATAATAGAATATTCCTTTTTGCTTATTTTACGATTAATTTTTTCATCTTGCATAGCTTTATATGTAGGAAAATACTGTGCCATTACACTTACAAAAACATCTTCAGGCATATTTTGTTTTATCCATTTTAAAATATTTTTTGAATTTTGAATAAAGTTTGGTAATATTAAATGTCTAATTATAACACCTTTTTTTATCATTCCATTTTCATCAAATTCCGGTGCACCTACTTGATTATACATTTCTTTTATAGCTGAGCTTGCATTTTCAAAATAATTATTCACTTTAGAATATCTTTTGCATAAATCATTTGAATAGTATTTTATATCTGGTAAGTATACATCTATATATCCTTTTAACATTTTTATTGTTTCTATATTCTCATAACTATTTGTATTATATATTATTGGAATATTTAACCCATTTGATTTTGCTATTTTTATTGCTTCAATGATTTGAATTACATACATTGTAGGAGTTACTAAATTTATATTATGAGCTCCTCTTTCTTGTTGTTCAATAAAAATTTGAGCCAATTGTTCAGTTGATATTTCATATCCTTTTCCCAGATGACTTATTTCATAGTTTTGACAAAACATACACTTCAAATTACAGTTTGAAAAAAATATTGTGCCAGAACCATTTTTTCCACTTATACATGGTTCTTCAAATTTATGTAATGATACTAACGCAATTTTTATTTTATCATTACATTTACACCTTCCTATTTCTCCATTTAATCTATTAACTTTACAGTTATGAGGACATAACATACATTGTTCTAACATTTATTTCATCTCTCTTTTCATTTTTAATACGTTTATATTTATATTATATACTACATTTATATTTTCTTTTATTCTTGCAATCGAATATAGATTTACTATTTATTTCTTACTTGCTCTATAATTTGTTCCTTATCTTCTTTTTGTATTTTCTTATTCATTATATTATTAACTTTTTCAAATAAATCAGGCACATAATCTAAAAGTTTATCTACACTATTATTATGCTCAATAGGCATTAATTTTACACTACCTGATTGAATTACAATAAATGCAACAGGAGATATACTGGCTCCAACACCTGCACCACCGCCAAATGGTAGTGTGTACTGTATTTCTTCTTCACAATTTTCTTTTTTTACATATCCTTGCATTGTTTCATCTTTGAATTCACTTCCACCTGATGCTAGTCCAAATCCCACTTTTGAAATTGGTATAATAGTAATATCACTTGAAATATCCATTGGTTCACCTATTATAGTATTAACATCTATCATACTTCTAATACTTTCCATAGCAGTTAACATTAAACCTTCTATTGGATGCTCTTTCATGTTTACTTCCTCCCATCTTTTTCGACATACTTATAATATGTACTATTTTAATGCTAATTATACTATTAAAGTTTAATTTAATATAATTTTGTTTTTTATATATTGGTTGTATTCTATACCAATAGTTTTTCTTGTTATATCTTCTTATGCTTTTATTTAAAATATTTGAAATTACTATAGAAAGTATTCCTACTAAATACGAAGTAAAAATAACATCTTCCGTATCAATATTCAAATGAAATTTAAGTTTTTCTATATTTAAATAATTCTTAGCTATTTTGAGTTGTGGTATTACATCTTTGATTTGTATTTTTTTATTTGTATTAATATTTCCGATTATTTTTTTTAATTTTGTTTGAATCTCTTCATTCGAAAAGATTTTTGATTTATCATTTTTATTAAGTTTAAACTGTAAAATTGGCACTTTATTACAAAAATATAAACCAATTTTTATATTATAATCTATATTTGAATATTTGTCACTATAATATACTTGTAAGTTTTCTATCTTTACTTTAAAATTAGATAATAAAATTATAACTGCGATTAATATATTAATAATTATTATAGTTGAAAAAAATAGTAACATATTAAACCCCTTTATCTAAAGTTTTTATAATTACTATTTTTTCCATTTATTTACTATTTATACTACTATATTTTATTAATACATTACTCTACTACTTTTTATCATCTTGCAGATAGCAATTTTTTTAATATTTTATTTATACTATGCAAATCAACCTACACATTCTTATTTTTTATAACAGTAATATCACCAAATAATTCTTGTTGTTCAGTAAGAACTTTACTTCTTCTAGACATTTCTAACAAGCCTGTAAATGCTGTAACAACTTCATTTTTATTATGTTGCTTTAAAGAAAATAATTTATTAAAAACAAATCTTTTATTTTTAATCAATTCTCTATACATATCTTTTACTTTGCTTCCAACTGTATAAGTGTCTGTAATAGCAATTTTTTGAATATTTTTAGCGTTTTTATTAATTCTTTCTTTATTTTTATTTATAATTTGACTATACATTTCAGGAATTATATTTTTGTCGAAATCTTTTTCCAACTTTTGTTTTGGTAATTCTATTGTGTCTGGTAATTTAAAGATTCTTTTAGAAAATACTTCATATTGCTCTTTTAGTTTTTTACTGATTTCCTTGTATTTTTTATAATCAATAATTCTTTGTAACAATTCTTCTTCTGTCAATTCTTCTTCATCACTATTATCTTTAGGAAGAAGTGTTTTTGATTTTAAATATAATAAAGTAGATGCCATTATCACAAATTCGCTAGTCACTTCTAAATTCATCTGTTCCATTGCATTTATATAATCTATATATTGATCTGTTATATCACTTATTTTTATTTCAAATATATTCATTTTATTCTTTTCAATTAAATGACATAACAAATCTAATGGCCCTTCAAAATTATCTATTTTTATTTCATATTTACTTGTTTCTAATGTTAGCATATTTGACATAGATTTTACACAATCCTTCCTTAATCACAACTTTTTGTTTTATATAAGATATTTGCATTACATTATATATTCTTACTTTTAAATATATAATTTTCATTTTAGTCGATATTATTAAATGCTTGTTTAATGCTTTCTTCTCTATATCCTTTTTTTAATAAAAACAATCGTATTTCATCATCTTCTACTAAATCTTTTTTCTTATTTAAAATTTTAGTTGCTGATTTTATTTCATATTCTTCCAAATCATATATATTTTTATTAAAATACTCATCTATTAAATTACCATTTATTCCTTTAGAATATAATTTATATTTTATTTCCTTAATAGATAAACTTTTTAAGTTTGTAAATTCATTTACTGCCCTTTCAATATAATTATAATCATCTATATATGAGTTTTCTTTTAACTCTTCTATTATATCATTTAAAATATTTTCTTCAAGTTCTTTTGCAAATTTTTGTCTAACTTCTTGTTCGGTTCTTTTTTTATATAAAACATATTTTAAAACCTTTGATTTCATCTTATCAAACTTTTCAAATTCTTCTAGTGAATATATCATTTTTTATTATTCTTCCTCTTCAAAATCTTCATCATCTGCTGATTCAGGTTCTTCACCTAGACTCTTTTCAAAAGCTTTATTAAAATTATCTCTAATTTTATCTTCAACTTCTTTCATGATATCAGGATTTTCAATCAAGAATTTTTTTACATTTTCTCTACCTTGTCCTATTCTTGTTTCATTATAGCTAAACCATGAACCGCTTTTTTCAATAATATCAAGGTTAACAGCTAAATCTACAATATTTCCTTCTTTAGAAATACCTTTTCCATACATAATATCAAATTCTGCTTCTCTAAATGGTGGAGCAACTTTATTTTTAACAACTTTTACTCTTGCTCTATTTCCAACAACTTCACCATCTTGTTTTAAATTTTCAATTTTTCTAATGTCCATTCTAACAGATGCATAGAATTTTAAAGCTCTTCCGCCTGGTGTTGTTTCAGGATTTCCAAACATGATTCCAACTTTTTCTCTTAATTGATTAATAAATACTATAACTGTTTTTGTTTTATTAATTGCACCTGCTAATTTTCTTAATGCTTGTGACATTAATCTAGCTTGTAACCCTATATGAGAATCTCCCATATCTCCATCTATTTCAGCTTTAGGTACTAATGCTGCAACAGAATCTACAACAATTATATCTAATGCTCCACTTCTAACTAATGCCTCTGCAATTTCTAAAGCTTGTTCACCAGTGTCTGGTTGTGAAACTATTAAATTATCTATATCGACTCCTAAATGTTTAGCATATACAGGATCTAATGCATGCTCAGCATCGATAAAAGCCGCTTCTCCTCCTAATTTTTGAGCTTCTGCAATCATATGTAATGTTAAGGTTGTTTTACCAGATGATTCTGGACCATATACCTCAATAATTCTTCCTCTTGGTATACCTCCAATACCTAAAGCAACATCTAAGCTTAATGCACCTGTTGGTATTGCTTCTACATTCATAGCTGTGAATTCTCCTAATTTCATTACTGACCCTTTTCCGAATTGTTTTTCAATTTGCCCTAAAGCTGCTTCTAGTGCTTTTTTCTTTTCTGCATTTTCCATAATAACCTCTCCTTTACTAAATAAACATTTGTTTGTATCACTTTATATAATATAACATTATATTTAATCATTTGTCAATAACTTTTTTAAATTTTTTAATTTATATTTTTATTACATTATTAGATTAATATTTTTATCATTTGAGCAGCTATTATTAGCCTATTTTTCTTTATTCCAAGATTCAAAATTTCTAAACACACCATAATTATTAGGTTCAAAATTACCTACTAAATTTTGATTGATTAATAATGTATTTTTGTTCCTATATAAGCTAATATACGCACATTCGTCTTTAGCAATATTAGCAATTTCTGCATATTTTTTTTCTAATTCTTTTTTATCTGTAACATTTTTTACTTCATTTAAAATTGTTTTTATATTTTCATTATTTAAATTTGATAAATTATTTTCACTATAAAAATAATTTAATTCAGGACTATATGAGTTATAGATTCCTGTTAATAAAATTTGATAATTCTTATTTTCTAAATAAGAGTTATATTGACTATCAGAAATTTCCCATACATTAACAGGAATACCTATATTTTCTAATTGAGTTTTTATATTCTTGGCAACTTCACATCTTTTTACATTACTTGAATTAACAGCAATAGTTATAGCAAGATTTTTACCATTTTTTCTCCATCTATTATTGCTATATATCCAACCATCATTTCTTAATACTTCTTTAGCTTTCTCAGGGTTATAACCAGAACTTACAGAGTTATTTTTATATAAATAATTTCCATAATCTAACGTAAATTCAGACTCATAATATTTATTATTAAACACTGTAGAAACAATATTTTCTTTATCAATTGCTAAATTAATAGCTTGTCTAACGCTTTTTTCTTGCATTAAATAATCATTACAATTGCAACTTAGGAAATCATATTCTCTTCCTTTATACTCTTTTATATAATACCCCATTGTTCCAATATAGTCTTCATATGATGTATTTGAAGTACTAATAAAATCTATATTTCCCATTTTAAAGCTATTGTAAACTTCTCCTGCTTCTGAAAAAATATTAACATATATTTTATTTATATTTTTATTTTCTTTCTCCTTATTTCTATAATTATCATTTTTTTCTAATATTATTTGATTGTTATATATTGTAGAAATCTTATATAATCCGGTACCTATTGGGTATTGTTCACTACTAAAAAAATCTTTGCCATTATAAAAACTACTACACATTATAGGAAAAATTAAATTATATTCAAAAAAAGACACATCTTCATTCAAATTAAATTTTATTGTGTTATTATCAATAGCCTCAACATTTGAGATATATTTAACATTTTCTGAATATATATTATCTCTACTTTTTAATAAACCAACTGTAAATTTTACATCATCAGCAGTTACACTACTACCATTTGACCATTTTATTGAATTATCTATTTTTACAATATATGTTGTTGCAGATGTTTTTGCATATTCAGTTGCTAAGTTTTTTTGGAGATTATACTCATAATCTAAACTAAATAATGGTTCATATACTAATTGATAAATATCTAGTAACTGTTTATTTTTTGTTAACAATGGATTTGTTGTATCTACATTAGAAATTCCTAATTTTATATTATCCTGATAATCTATTTGTTCGACTTCATTTGTTTCATTGCTTTGCTTTTTCTTGTTTTTTGTAGTCATATGAAAAACTGCAAATATAACAATTAAAATAACAAATCCTATAAAAACAAATTTTACATTCTTAAAATTCATATCTAAACCTTTCTTTTTTTAACTTCTTTTTATTTAGAATGATAAAATTCTAAACTTACCTTATAATATATTATTTTAAATACTTTTTCAATATTTTAATCATATTTTATCACACTTATTTGCATGGCAATATTTCTGTAAAAATTGAATTATAATATGCATAAATTTTACTTCTAAAAAAGATACAAAAAGAGCATACAAAATCTGCATGCCCCCTTATATTTAATTATAAAATTATTTTCTTGATTCAATAATAAGCTTTATACCTGTTCTTTCTTCCCCTTCAACTTGAACTTCTGCAAATGCTGGTACACAAACTAAATCAACACCAGATGGTGCAACAAACCCTCTTGCTATTGCCACTGCTTTAACTGCTTGATTTAAAGCTCCTGCTCCTATTGCTTGCATTTCTGCATAATTGTTCTCCTTTACTAATCCAGCTATAGCTCCTGCTACTGAATTTGGATTTGATTTTGATGAAATTTTTAAAACTTCCATTTTTTGCCTCCTATATTTTTAATTTTTTGTTTTCTCAACTACAAATATATTTATAATATATGAGACTCAAAAAGTCTAGTAGTTTCAATGATTTTTCGGAAGAATCGTTCGTCAAGATTTTACAGTTTTTTCCAATTATCGCAAGTTTATTCTATTAATCTTCTCTACTCGACAATTTTCGTCATTTGTTTCAAATATACATCCATTTAAAATACACTCACCTTCAGCTAATTTATATCTTTCAGGTAAAGATGTTACGAATCTTTTTATTGATGCATTTGGATCCATACCTATAACAGAATTTCTAGGACCTGTCATTCCTATGTCAGATATATATGCTGTTCCATTTTCAAAAATTTGTTCATCTGCTGTTTGAACATGTGTATGAGTTCCATATAAAGCAGTTATTTTTCCGTCCAAATATAATCCCATAGCTATTTTTTCCGCTGTTGCTTCAGCATGAAAATCTATGAAAATCATATCAACTTTTCCAGCGACTTGACTAACTAAGTCATTTGCAACTGTAAAAGGATTTTCTGATAATACATTCATATCAGTTCTACCTATTAAATTAATAACAGCAATTTTCTTACCTTTACATTCATAAATTCCTAAACCTTTTCCAACAACACCTTTTGAATAATTTGCTGGTCTTAATAATTTAGGATGGTCTATAAAAGTAAAAATATCTTTTTTACCCCAAGTGTGATTTCCCATTGTTATTGCATCAACATTTAATTTTAATAAATCCTCGAAAATTTTTGTAGTAATTCCCATACCACCTGCTGAATTTTCTGCATTAACTATAACAAAATCTATATTATTTTGCTGTCTTATTTTAGGTAATTCCTGCTTTAATTTACTTACACCACTTTCTCCTACTATATCTCCAATTGCTAATATTTTCAAAAAGCAACACTCCTTTCTTAATTCTTATATATGATAACATTATTTTTTATGTTTTTCAAGAGGGTGAAGCCAATAGGGACGGGGCAATTTCGAGCCAATAGGGGCGGGGCAATTTTGAGCCAATAGGGACGGGGCAATTTGGCACAATTCAAATTGTGCCAAATTGCCCCGTCCCTATTGGCTCGAAATTGCCCCGTCCCTATTGGCTCGAAATTGCCTCGTCCCTATTGGCTTCCTAATGGTTTCAAATTTTCTAAACTTAAAATTTCCTAAAACAATTAAAGACACATCATCTTTGATGATATGTCCCTAATTGTGCAAAATGCACAGTTGGGACGCGTCCCCAACTGTGCACTTTATTATCTAGCATATTCAATTGCTCTAAATTCTCTAATCATATTTACTTTAATCTGTCCTGGATATTCCATTTGTTCTTCAATTTTTTTAGCAATATCTCTAGACATTAAAATCATTTGGTCATCTGATACTTTTTCTGGTTTAACAATAACTCTGATTTCTCTACCAGCTTGAATTGCAAATGATTTATCTACTCCCTCAAAAGAATCAGCAATTTCTTCTAAGTTTTGTAGTCTTTTAATATATGTTTCTAAAGTTTCTCTTCTTGCTCCTGGTCTTGAGGCTGATATAGCATCTGCTGCTTGAATTAGCACAGCTTCTAGTGTTTGTGGTTCAACATCACCATGATGTGCTTCAACAGCATTAATTACTATAGGATTTTCTTTATATTTTTTCAATATATCAACACCAATTTCAACATGAGTTCCTTCCATATCATGATCTAAGGCTTTTCCTATATCATGTAAAAGTCCGGCTCTTCTAGCTAATTTTGGGTCTAGTCCCATTTCTTCTGCCATTATCCTTGCTAGATTTGAAACTTCAATACTATGATTTAGAACATTTTGTCCGTAACTTGTTCTATAACGTAATTTACCAAGTAATTTTACGATATCTGGATGTAAACCAATTACACCAGTTTCAAGAACGGCTCTTTCACCTTCTTCTTTTATAATAGCTGCAACTTCTTCTTTAGCTTTTTCAACCATTTCCTCGATTTTAGCAGGGTGGATTCTACCATCATCAATTAATTTTTCCAAAGCTAATTTAGCAACCTCTCTTCTAAGAGGATCAAAACCTGAAATTATAACAGCTTCTGGTGTATCATCAATAATTAAGTCAATTCCTGTTAAAGTTTCTAAAGTCTTAATATTACGACCTTCTCTACCGATAATTCTTCCTTTCATATCATCATTTGGTAATGAAACAATTGAAACAGTAGTTTCAGAAGTATGGTCAGCAGCACATTTTTGAACTGCATAACTAATTATTTCCTTAGCACTTTTTTCAGCTTTTTCCTTAGTTTCTTCTTCGAACTCTCTAATCAAATTTGCTTTTTCTTTTATTAAATCTTTTTCAACTTCAGATAATAAGAATTTTTTTGCATCTTCAACAGACATTCTTGAAATACGTTGTAATTCTTCTTTTTGAGCATTAATAACATTATTTAATTCATTATTTAACTCATTAGCTTTATTATCTAACTCTGCATCTTTTCTTAATAAATCTTGTTCTTTTCTCTCTAATTGAGATATTCTATTTTCTAAATTTTCTTCTTTTTGTACTAATCTTCTTTCTTGTAATTGAACTTCGCCTCTTCTTTCCTTAATCTCTTGATCTAAATCTTGTCTTGCACTCATTATTTCTTCTTTTGCTTTAAAAATTTCTTCTTTTTTCTTGTTTTCAGCATCTCTTGTAGCTGATTCAATAATTCTTTTAGCTTCTTTTTCTGCACTTTCCATTTTAGATTCAGCAATTTTCTTTCTTAGTAAATATCCAACAAAAGTAAAAATTACTGCTGAGATTAGAAAAACGGCGATAATTATTACAGGGTTGTTTCCCATAATCTAACACCTCTTTCTATTAAATTTTCAATGTTCAGTTTAAATATATTTTAATTTACTAATTTTATATATTTCTACTCACACTCTTATTTTATATGTATTATTGTAAACTGTCAAGAGGTTTTTGGGGTTTATTTTTAATTTATAAAAATGAAACATTTGGGGACGGTCTTTTTTTGTATCATCTTGCCAATATAACTGAAACTTACATTTTCTATTAAACTTATATGTACATTATCCATAAAAAATAATTTCATTTTTTAAATATAGACTTTTTACAAACAATTTGCTATAATAAATTTGGTGATTACATATGAAAACAAATGAAAATAAAAGAATTGAATTTAATTTAATGTTATTAATTATTAGAATTATTTTAATAGCAATTATTATAATATGCTCTATTTACATAGTAAATTGGTATATTGAAAACAAGAAAAGTGCAAATATGTTAAAGGAAATTACTGATTCGAGTATAATTGGTACAAATACCATAGAAATACCTATTGATTCTAATGAAGGAACTGGTGATGATTCAAATGGAGAAAATACTAATCCAAATGAAGCAAAAAAAATTCAGATATCAACTTATGAATTAGATTTTGATAAATTATTATCCATAAATAAATCAACGGTTGGCTGGATTTCAGTGCCTAATACATCTATAAATTATCCAGTTGCTCAAGCATCTAATAACGATTTTTATTTAAATCATTCTTTTGATAATAGCAAAAATAGCGCTGGTTGGATTTTTGCTGATTATAGAAATAAGTTTGATGGAACTGATAAAAATATAATTATATACGGACATAATAGAATGGATTCAAGTATGTTTGCTACGTTGAAAAATACTCAGAAAAGTAATTGGTATAATAATCAGAATAATAAATATGTAACAATTACTACTCCATCAGGAACAATTGTATATGAGACTTTTTCTGTATATACAATTCCTTCGGAAAGTTATTACTTAGCAACACAATTTTCAAGCGATGAAAGCTATCTTGAATTTCTAAATACCTTGAAAAGCAGAAGTGTTCATGATTTTGGTGTTTCATTAGATGCAGATGATAGCATTTTGACATTGTCTACTTGTGATTCTACTGGTAAGTCCAGAGTTATTCTTCATGCTAAAAAGATTTTTTAAATCGGGGACGGAGAAAATTTTAAATTTTTAAAATCAGGGACAGAGATTGTTTGAAATTTGTAAAAAAGAAACATTTGGGGACGGTCTTTTTTTGTTTCATTTTTGAAACAAAACAAGACCGTCACCAAATGTTTCAAATTAAAATGCATGTGAATCGTCATCATCACCATCGAAATCATCTGATGACATATATTCCCTTGTTCCTATTCTCTTTCTTTGTCTTTCTTCCTCAACATTTTTAGAAAGTAATTCTTTAACTTGCATTGGATTTTTTATATCTTTGATAATAAACTCTGGAGTTGTTTTATCAGCTGAACAACAGTGAATTGTCCCAACATTGAATAATCTTTGAATTAAAGTGCATTTTACGCTCATATCCATGATTCTATATAAACGTATTTCTTCTTGTGCAATTGACAATACTCCTGTTTCTATTAATAATTTTTCTTCTGTTAATTTGTATTTTGTAAATGATAAAGGCAAACCAAATATTGGTCTTTTTCTATCCTTCCATATGTAATTTTGTTGTATTTTTCCCATTTTTTTCATATTAAAATCTCTCCTTTATTTTTATTATTTTTGCTATAATAAATTTTTTAATTAATCTAATTAGTATTATAACCTATCTTTTTTAAAATCACAATAGTATATATTTTTTTATTATGGAAAAAATAATTTTTATAATAAAATTTTAAGGAGGAATTAATTTTGAAAAAATTTGGATATATATCTAAAATTTTGTTAGCATTTTTTGTTTTTACTTTTTTATCATTTATTCTATCTGGCTGTGGGAATAATAATTCGGGTAATATTGGAAATGCTAGGAATGATGTAGACTACTCTAGAACTAGTATAACCAGGGATTCTGGAGATAATTCAGTTTTTGATAATAAGGAAAATAATAATGATAGTAATGGTACTGATAACAATAATTCTAACAAAGATAATGACGATAATCAAAACAACAATACGGATAAAGACACTGATTCTAATGAAACTGAAACTAAAGAAACTGAACTTGCTTCATTTTCTACTCCATTAAAATCTGGTGTTCAAAATAGAATAACAAATATTAAATTAACTTGCGGAAAAATAAATGAAAAGATTATAAAACCTGGAGAAACATTTTCATTTAACCAAATAGTTGGACCATGCACCGCTGAAGAAGGTTATAAAAAGGCTGAAATATATGTTAATAAGAAAATAAAATTTGCTTTAGGTGGTGGTAATTGCCAAGTAAGTACCACACTTTATAATGCTGCATTAGCTGTTCCAGGTATTGATATCACAGAAAGACATGAGCATAACGGAAGACCTGTTGATTATATTGAAGATGGAAAAGATGCTACTGTTTCTTATAATACTTTGGATTTGAAGTTTGTTAATAATACTGGTAGTGATATTAAGCTTTATACATGGTGTGATGATGTTAATGTTTGCGCTAGAATTTGTAAGTTGTGATCAGTTGGGGACGTGTCCCTGCTGTGCATTTTGCACAATTGGGGACATATC
>CAMEHU010000044.1 GCA_945917765.1 uncultured Lachnospiraceae bacterium
CGGGGCAATTTGGCACGATTTGATTCGTGCCAAATTGCCCCGTCCCCATTGGCTCCCCTTTGGCTCAAATTTGTTCCGTCCAAATTATCAAATTATTAAATCGCAATTTGCACAATTTTATTTTCCTGTATACATTTATGCACATCTAAAATTCTTTGATTAGAAGACCCTCTAAATTTTAAAGTTGGATCTTTTTTATCTTGCACAAATCTTCCATCAACCAACACATCAATTTCATTTAAAGCCTCGTTTGTTGTATTATCATTTCTATTTTTTAGTTCTTCAATTGTATAACCACTATAACACCACACATTGAAATTTGGTCTTACTTTTTTTACTTCTTTTATAAAATCTAAAACTTCTCCAACATTTTCCTTGCAAAGAGGCTCTCCACCACTTATAGTAATGCCTTTTAATATTGAATTATCACAAATTCTATCTATTATTTTTTGTTTATCAAATTTTTCACCGTAATTATAATCTTGCGCTATTTTATTTTGACATCCTGGGCAGTTATGAGGGCAACCACTTACAAACAACACCGCTCTCCAACCTAGACCATTTGATATACTTTCATCATAAAAACCTGCCATATTCATTTTTACATTACCTTCTTTCCGCTTATGTTTTCCATATTTTTAGTTATATTTCGTAACATGCATCAAATATTTTATAAAATCTGATGCATGTTTCAAAACTCTAACTTAATTCTTATTGTGCACCTTTTATTTCATTATCTCCACCAATATGTGTAACTCTATCTCTTAACTCACTTAATTTACCATTATTCCAACGAGAAGTTGTTCCAACTAAATATCCAGTGATTCTTTGAATTGTATCGATGTTTACGCTTCCACATACAGGGCATCTATCTAATGTAGCATCAGCATTTTCAAATCCACAATCCATACATCTAGAACGAGTATGATTAACACTTCCATAACCCATATTATATTTATCCATTAAGTCAACAACACCCTCAATAGTATCTGGATTATGTGTAGCATCACCATCTAATTCAATATAGAAAATATGTCCACCTCTTGTTAAATCATGATATGGAGCTTCTATTTTAGCTTTGTGCTCTGCTGTACATTTATACCAAACTGGAACATGGTTACTATTTGTATAATAATCTCTATCTGTAACACCTAAAATTGTTCCATATTTTTTTCTATCAATTTTTGTAAATCTACCTGATAATCCTTCAGCTGGTGTAGCTAAAACACTATAATTTAAATCATATCTATCAGCAAATTCTTTTACAATATCACGCATTTCAGTAACAATTTCAACACCTAATTTTTGAGAATCTTCAGATTCAGCATGATGTTTACCTGTTAAAACTGTTAAACATTCAGCTAAACCTATAAATCCAATTCCTAAAGTTCCTTGTTTTAAAACTGGTTCTACAGGATCATTTGGTGCTAATTTATCACTACCTTCCCACATTCCTGCCATTAATAATGGGAATTGTTTTGCAATAGCTGTACATTGGAATTTATATCTATCATATAATTGACGAGCAGCAACTCCAACATATTCCTCTAATTTATTCATAAATATTTTCTTAACAGCTTTTTTGTAAGCAGCTGTCATAAATTCTTCTGAACCTCTACCTAATTCAAATTTGCAACCTGTTTTTTCTTGTGCTTCTAATGCAGATTCAATGGCTAGTTTTGGGAAATCTAATGTTGTAAAAGATAAATTTCCTCTACCAATAGATGTTTTTTCACCATGTCTATTCTCAAAAACTCTAGTTCTACAACCCATTGTAGCACATTCATATTTAAATCTTTCAGGGTCTTTTGCATTCCATTTTTCATGTTGATTGAAAGTAGCATCTAAGTTCAAGAAATTAGGGAAAAATCTTTTTGCAGTAACTCTACAAGCTAATTTATATAAATCATAGTTTTTATCTTTTGGTAAATAGTTAACACCACGTTTTTTCTTCCAAATTTGAATTGGGAAAATAGGAGTTTCATTATTACCAACACCTCTTTCAGTAGATAATAAAAGCTCTCTTATAATACATCTACCTTCTGGAGAAGTATCTGTACCATAGTTGATTGAACTAAATACAACTTGGTTTCCACCTCTTGAATGAATAGTATTCATATTATGTATAAATGCTTCCATTGATTGATGAACTCTTGAAACAGTGTTGTTTATAGCAAATTGTAAATCTCTTTCTTCACCTTTTAAATCTTTAACATCTTTTTTAATATAATCTTCAACTTGATAATCATAATATTTTGATAAATCATTTCCTGTAAATTCTTCAATTTTTTTGATTTCTTCAACAAAAGTCATTTTTACATAAGGTGCTAAATAATAATCAAATGCTGGAATAGCTTGTCCACCATGCATTTCATTTTGTACTGTTTCCATTGAAATACAACCTAAAATACTAGCAGTTTCAATTCTTTTTGCAGGTCTTGAAGCGCCATGTCCTGCTTTAAAACCATTTTGTAAAATTTTATCTAATGGATGTTGTAAACAAGTTAAAGATTTTGTTGGATAATAATCTTTGTCGTGAACATGAATATATCCTTCTTTAACAGCTTTTCTTGACTCTTCTGAGAATAAGAAATCATCAACAAAAGGTTTTGTAGTTTCAGAAGCAAATTTCATCATCATACCAGCAGGTGTATCTGCATTCATATTAGCATTTTCTCTTGTTATATCATTTGCTTTTGCTCCAATAATATCTAAGAAAATTTCTTTTGTTTTAGATTTTCTTGCTACATCTCTATTATATCTATATGTTATATAACTTTGGGCAACTTCTTTTCTTGAAGTTGTCATTAATTTCTTTTCTATTAAATCTTGAATTTCATATACAGTAACTTGATTTTTATCTTCAAGTTGTTTTTCAACTGTATTAGCCACTTTGTTAGCTAACTCAACATCAACTCCACCTTGAGTTTGTGCCATAGCTAATGTTATAGCTTTAACTATTCTTTCTTTATTAAATTCAACTAATCTTCCATCTCTTTTGATAACTTGCATCTTACATACATCCCTTTCTTCATGAGTTTTTTATTATTTATTTCATTTGATGAACTAATTATAACCTAACAATTTTTATTTTTTTGTTGCATTTGCAACAGATTATGACTTTTTTATTAGCGAACATTTATAGCCCAGTTATTTCTAAGAAACTTTTTTTAAAAAAAGTTTTTTACAAATTTGTTACATAGTTATTACGTCTATTTTCCATAAAATGTTGATGTTTTTTACTCTCTACACACTCTTCATTCTAATAGTTAATTTTGTGTACTTTCAGTACTTGTCAATAGCCAAAAAGGGAAAAGAACTATTACTGAGGCTACTTTTTCATCAGCCTCAGTAATAGCTCTTTTTCCTTTTTTATAATCACGCTTTAGCAATTGTGAATATTCCTACAAAACTAGCGCCTCTTTGTTTTAAAACTTTAGCACATTCATTAACAGTAGCACCTGTTGTAAAAACATCATCAAAAACTGCTACTCTCTTGCCCTTTATAATATCAATATTAATTCCAACATCAAAAGCATTTTTTATATTTCTAATTCTGTCTAACTTATCATCTAAACTACTTTGTGCAACTACATTATTATTTTTAATAATTACATTGTTAAAATACGTTTTTTTGCATCTTTTAGCAATATCTTTTGCAATAAGTTCACTTTGGTTATAACCTCTAGATTTAAATCTTTTCTTATGAATTGGCACTGGAATAATTATGTCATAATTGCTAATAAATTGATTAGTGAACTGCTTATCTCTAATAAACAATTCACTAAAACTTTTATATAAATATGATTTTTCGTCAAACTTATACTTTATAATACTTTCACGAATATCTTTTTTATATTTAAATAAATACAAATGCTCATCAAAAAATACTGGAGCATTTTGATAATTGTCTATCGTAGTAGATTTTTCTTGTTCAAATTTTTGTTCACATTTTTCACATAGAAACTCATTGTTAATTTTATTACAAAATCCACATACTGGAGGGAAAATCAAATTTAGGATTATATTAAATATTTTAGAAATATAATTCATTTTAAATTCACTTTTTTAATTTTGAAATTTCTTCAATAGATAAATCTGTTAACTTAACTATTGTTTCATCATTAATTCCACTTTCGATCATCTTCTTAGCAATTTCAATTTGCTTTTCTTTTTCTCCATCTTTATATGCTTTGGCCATTTTCAATTTTTCTAAATTATCAGCTAGGATTCTTTCATTTAAAGCATTCATAACATCATCATCTGTCATCACAATATCAACAATTTTATTAATTTCTTCAATACTTCTGTTCATATCAAACAACTCCCTTAACTCATCTTCATTTAAGCTGTAAGTAAAATATGCAAGCCATTGTTCTTCTTTAGTTTTTATTTCTTTAACTTGCTCTAAAAACTTTGGAAGTTGGATATAATGATATTCTATTTTGTCAATCAATTCCTCATTATTAAAATCCCTTTTAACTCTTGCTATTTCATGATAATTCCCATCTTTGAATAAGTTAAATCCTAGAATCCAAATTACAACAGTCTTTGGAATTTCTAAATAATTTTCTGAAACTCTTAATGAATTATACATTATTCCACTTGCATATACTTCGCTTCTTTCCCTTATATTATACTCGTTTTTATTCTGAAGTTCAACATTTATTATCTCTTTTCCGTTTTGATTTTCAACTTCTACAAGTATATCCAGTCTCATTAATTTATTATCTGCATGAATTTTATCAATTGGAACATCATTTTTTATTATAATATTGGTTATTTTTCTATGTAAAACTCCTTCCAAAAAATCTTTTAAATATTGAAACCTTTCATTTGTTCCTAATGCAATTTTAAATATTTCATCCCTTCTAATACTTATTTCGTTTTCAGAATAAGGTTTATATGGTCTCTGTTTTAATATCATAGGCACTATTTCCTTTCTATTTCTTACTATTCTTTATTTGTATGAATTGTTGTTCCTATTGGAACTAAGATAAAAAAGTACTTTTTTGTAAAAATTATTTTGATTTAATAATTTATTAAGAAATTAAAATTTATAAATTTTATACATGAATTATATAACACAAATATACATATATCAAGAAAAATCGTCCGACAAACTTCGACACAATCCCCACACTATCTAACCCCCGTCTTCAGAGTAGCCTAAATCATAGAATTATAATTCTATGATTTAGGCGGCCCACTATAAAACGAGAAATTTAAAACCTCATATCCTCCCAATTTCTAAGCTTAAATTCCAATCCAGTATTACGTTTCTTACAATCAACATTACCAACCATAAACTCAATAACACTAGAATATCCAACCATGATAAGTAGCTTTTTCGCCCTTGTCATTCCAGTATACAACAAATTTCTAGTAAGTAGCATCGGAGCTGATGGTGAAATTGGAATAATAACAACATCAAATTCGCTTCCGTTGTGCCTTATGAACTGTAATTGCATAAGCATGTTCTAGTTGGTCTAACTCAGCATATTGATACCACACAATTTTATCATCATCAAATTTTACTTTAATTTGTTTATCTAAATCATCAATTTTCTCAATAATTCCAAGTTCTCCATTAAAAACGCCTGTACCATTTTCAGAAATGCTCCTTCTTAATGATTTCCCGTCATCATCATTATTGTTATCAATAAATAAAGCCTTTTTCTCCCAATAAATATCATAATTATTTTTAACCTGCATTACCTTATCTCCAACTCTAAAAATCGTTCCAAGAACATTTTTCTCCGCTTTTTTCTCAGAATATGGATTTAACTTTTCTTGCAAGGCTCTATTTAATTCTTTTGTTCCAAGTAATCCCTTTTTAGTTGGTGTTATTACTTGAATATTTTTAAAGAACTCATAATCCCCCATTTTTTTAAGTCTTCCATTACATAATGAAATAACTTGTTCTAATATTTTTTCTTGATTTGTTTCTTTAATAAAAAAGAAATCTTCCTTTAGTTCATCTTCTACATCTTCTTTTTTTACAAAAGATTCCCCATTATTTATTCTATGCGAATTCAGAATTATCTTACTTTTAGCAGCTTGTCTAAATATTTTATTTAAAGTTATTGTTGTAATTTGTTCAGAATTTATTAAATCTTGTAAAACATTTCCTGGTCCAACTGATGGTAATTGATCAACATCTCCAACTAATATTAATTTTGTTCCTTGATATAATGCTTTTACTAAATAATTCATTAAAAAAACATCAACCATTGACATTTCATCAATAATTACAACATCTGCATCTAATGGAGCAATTTCAAAATCAACATTTTCGTAATTTCCTTCATCCTCAATTTTTCCGATTTCTAGTAATCTATGTAAAGTTTTTGCTTCTTCTCCAGTTGTTTCAGTCATTCTTTTAGCTGCTCTTCCTGTTGGAGCACACAACACTGCTTTTTTCTTATGCTTTTTATATAATTCAATAATTGTTTTTATAATTGTAGTTTTACCTGTTCCAGGCCCACCTGTGATTATGCAAACATTATTATCATTTACCGCTTCTATTGCTTCCTTCTGTTTCTCTGATAAAAATATATTTGTCTTTTTCTCAATTTCTTTTATCTCTTTACTAAGATGAGATATTTTTTTAATATTTCGTGCCTTATCTAATGTTAATAACTTTCCTGCAATATTTTGTTCAACTTCATAATAATAATATAAATATATCCATAAATTTCCATCTCGTTCTTCTAAATAAACCTCTTGTTTTGCTTTCATATTTATAATAGTATTTTCAACTGCTTCATCATTTACATTTAATAAGTTTTTTACAAAATTAAATAAATTTTCTTTTGTAACAGCACAATGTCCATTATAAGTAGCCCTTATTAATGCATATTTAATTCCGCTTCTTACTCTTTTTTCATTATCTAATGCAACACCCATTTCTAAAGCCATTTTGTCAATTAATTTAAAATCAACATTATTTGCCACATCTATTAAAACATATGGATTTGCCTCAATTTCTTGAATTGCATTAACACCTAAAGCTTTATAAACGTTTTTGGCATTTTGAACGCCTATCCCAAACCTCTCTAAAAATCCTACTATTTGCCATAGCTCCCAGTTTTCATTAAACTGATTTGCAATTTCAATTCCTTTATTTTTTGTGATTCCCTTTACACTGCCAAGCTTCTCAGGTTCGAATTTTAAAACATATAAGGTTTCATCCCCAAAATAATCAACAATTCTTTTTGCAAGAGCTGGACCAACACCTTTTATTGTTCCATTACCTAGATATCTTTCTAAACTATCTAATGTTTCAGGCATTATTTTTTCAAAAGTTTCTATCTTAAACTGTCTTCCATATTCAGGATGTTCAACATATTTTCCTTCTAACTTCAATGAATCTCCTATTGTCATAAATGGAAGATACCCAACAACAGTAATTTCCTCAAACTCTGTTTGCAAAACTGCAATTGTATAGCTATTAATTTCATTTTGAAAAATTATCTCTTTAATTTCACCCTTAAGTTCCACTTCAAATTTGCTCCTTTTTTAGTGTTTTTTATAAACTGTACGTATAGTTTATCACAGTATATATTAAAAGTCTATTACTATTTTTTTGATTTTTTAAACTAATTCTTCTGCAGTTTGGGAGACAATCACACTTTTCCAAAAAAATCATACAATAAACCAAGAGGTGATTACACATGCAAGACTTCATCACAAACTGCATATTATGGACCTTTGCCCTTTACGGCTTAATAGAAATAATAAAAAACTTTATTTACATACACTCTTGCAACAAAATACACACAGAAGGAATAAATCTAATAATCGCTGTAAAAAACCAAGAAAATGAAATTGAAGGATTTTTACGAACCCTAAATTTCAGATTAATCTACGGAAAAGAAAACTGTATTGAAAACATTATACTCTTAGATTTGAACTCAAGTGATAATACAAGAAAAATAATAGAAAATTTTGCAAAAGACTACCCAAATATACAACTTTTAAAATGGAATGAATTTGAAGAAATATTCTGCCCTTAAATTGGGGACGGAGATTTTAAATTGGGGACGGAGATTTTTTTAAATTTTTAAAATTGGGGACACTTTTGTCTTTTGAATAGCCGGAATCATAGAATTATGTAGCGTCCAGAAATATATTAATACACAGTGAAGTGCGCTAGTAAAAGCGCCCTTCAACATTATCTTTCGCCCCTATCCCTTTCTGCTTTAAGAGCAGAGATGCCGCTACGGCAACAGAAGAAAGAAGTTTGAATTTTAAAACTATAAAATTTATACACTATCTTTTTTATTCACTAGGCTCAATCTTTTTTGTAATCATTTTTAATGCCTTTTGTCTTTCAATCATTATAACATGCCCACAACCTTGACATTTTAATTTAAAATCAACACCAACTCTTGTTATTTCCCATAGTTTGCTACCACAAGGATGTTGTTTTTTTGTTCTAACTATATCTCCTATGTTATATTCCATTATTTAAATCACTCTCTTTCATTTTTAAATTTGGGACGGAGAAAATTTCAATTTTTTAAAATCAGGGACGGAGATTTTTTTAAATTTTTAAAATTTTCTCCGTCCCCAATTTTAAAATTAACTTAATCTTTCAGCCACTACTTCTTTTCCTAAAACTTGCATAATTTCATACAAGTCCGGAGTATTTTGTCTTCCTGTTAATGTAACACGAATTACTGTGCTTATATCTCCAACATGTCCTGGCCATTTTTCTGGTTCTGCTTTAAACATTTTAACTTCTCTAGCAAAACCTACTTCTTCAGCCAAATCCTTCATTTTATCAAACCATGTTTGTTTGTCATCATTTATGTCAAAATATTTTTCAACATATAATTTTGTAATTTTTGATATCATATCTTTATCAGATATTTTTCCATATTCAAATTCTGCATTTTTATCAAATTTGTCATTAAACATATATGAAATTGTATATTTTAATTCAGACCATTTTGATAAATCTTTTCTTGGTTTAGCGTTTCCTCTTTCAATTCCTAAAACTCTTAAAGCATATTCTTTATCAGAAGAAAGCATTTCAGCAAGTTCAGTATCAAACTCTTTTGCCCAAGCTAAAGCTTCATCATAAACCCTTTGAGCTGAGTATTTTGAAATAACATTTTTTGATACATCTAATAATTTAACCATATCAAATAATGCTCCACTTACACTCATTTTATTTAATTGGAAATCAAATTCATCTATTGATTTATCTGGATTTGCTCTTCTCCAATTTTCAAATGTTGAGTTTGCTATGTTTAGTAGGTATTCTTTAACTGATTGGCTTGGAATTCCTACTTCTTCATAATATGATGCAGCCGCTTCTGGATCTTTTCTCTTACTAATTTTTCTCTTATTTCCATTATCATTTTTTAGAAGTGTAGGAGTATGAGCATATTTAGGTGCCTTAAATCCTAACTCTTGGAATAATTGTAAATGAAGTGGAACAGATGATAACCATTCATCACCTCTTGATACAATTGTTGTTCCCATTAAATGGTCATCAATCGCATGTGCAAAATGATATGTTGGTAATCCATCTGATTTAATAATAATTATATCTTGATCATTTTCAGGAAACTCTACATTTCCTTTAATAATATCCTTATGTTTAATTTTTCTATCTTCTCTACCTGGTGATTTGAATCTTATAATATAAGGTTCTCCTGCTTTTATTTTTTCAGCAGCTTCCTCTACAGATAGATTTCTTGATGTTGCCCAAACTCCATAATAACCAGTTCTAACTTTAGCTGCTTCTTGTTTTTCTCTCATTTCATTTAATTGTTCTTGTGTTTCAAAACCTGGATATGCTTTACCTTGTGCTATTAAATATTTAGCATAAGATTTATATATATCCCCTCTCATTGATTGTCTATATGGTCCGTATGCACCTTTTGATTCAGTTTCACTTATCATTCCCTCATCAGGTTCCAAATCAAACTTTACAAGTGATTCAATAATTTGATTAATACCATCTTCTACTTCTCTTTTTTGGTCTGTATCTTCTACTCTCATGTAAAATACACCATTTGTTTGATTAGCCATTTTTCTAGCAATTACAGCTTGATATATTGTTCCTATATGTACATTTCCAGTAGGGCTTGGTCCAATTCTTACAACTGCTGCTCCTTCTGGTAAGTTTCTTTCAGGATATTTTTCCTCATAATAAGAAATATCCTTTGCATCTGGAAATATTAACTCTGCTAAATCTTTATAATCCATTTTAATTCATCCTTTCTTTTTAAATCAGGGACGGAGAAAATTTCAAAAATTTAAAATCAGGGACACTTATCAAAAATAAAAGATATCCCCTCTTTTCTGTCCGTCTTAAATTTAAACACTATCATTTTTTAATATTTTATTAATTTTATACCTTGTTAATTTAAACACTTCACACACTTTATTTATCGGTACTTTGTTTTCTACAATTAAGCTTTTCACTGTTTTGGTTAATAGTTTTTCATCCATTATAATCTCACCAATATTAATATTCAGCAATTCCTTAATTTTTTTATCATAATCAACATCTTCAGCAAAATCTATGAAATCATATTCCACATCGTTTTTATGCATTTTAATAAAAGTATCTAAATAGTTTACCTTAGTTCCAAAAATAAGTTCTAAAATATCATCTTCCACTGTTCCATTTATAAACTTGTTATAACTTGAATATTTGTACTGGCTAGGTTTAGCAACCATCTTTGCCTTTACTGGGTTGTTATGTACATATGCTATGCAATTAAATAAGTATTTTCTGTTTAAAATAGGCTCGCTTTCATATCTGTTTCTAAATACGACACCAACCCTATTCTTGACATTGTTATAATACTTAGAAAAGGAAATATTAATACTCTTCATAAAATTCGACATTTCTTCAATTTCATTGGTAAACAAAATCATGTGTGCATGATTATCCATTATACAATGCGATATATCCTTAACATCATATTTTTTCAATGCGTCTTGCATTAATTTTTCGTATTTCTTCTTTAATAGCTCTGTATCAAATATGTATTCTTTATTGATTCCTTGAACCATAACATGAAATACATTACAATTTAATATTTTTCTTGATTCTCTAGGCACTCGGGAATAAACCTCCTTTTATAAATTTATTTGCTTGTATTTTGTTTTCCCCCTTAAAATGCCCCCTATGATGTACATTTTAGCATAAATCTTATTATTTTTCAAGATATTATTTTTATTTTACAATTAAACCATGTATCAGAATAACCGTCCCTCATTTTAAATTTTTGAAATTTTCTCCGTCCCCAATTTAAAATCTCCGTTCCAAATTAAAAAAATAACCCCCAAATAATTTGAAGGTTATTTTTTCCTGCCGAGCATTAACTTTTTCAACCATACTTTTACCAAGCAATAAAATAGTATTCCCCATCTCTTTGGCCAGTAACTTTATCTTTGTAATAGAAAAATGTAACATCACCTTCCTGGTGTGCAACTAATCTTTTCCTTATTGCAAAGCCTCCATTGGAATCTTCATCAAGAACAACCTCTATAACACAATTATCATGTACTCTGACAAAATAATATGCATTTTCAGTTATCAGTATGTAGATTTCCATATTAGACATTGGGCATGGCGATATAACACTATCAGCTTTGATGCTTGAATCGCCTGTTACAACTTTTACTGCTTTTCTGATGTTCTCATGTAACAGTCCACCTTTAAATGGCACAAATTTATGAATGCCTTTTTTGGTGCAAATGTGAGTACTTCCGTTTGGTTCAGTAAACTTTAATGTCACGTCTTTCATTTTCAATTCCTCCTAGTTAGAATATGAATTGTTTTCGTATAAAGTTCTTTATATTAGAACTATAAAACATATTATACCACTTTATGTTAATTTGTGCAAGTATATCCGTCCCTGATTTTAAAAATTTAAAATTTTCTCCGTCCCCAATTTAAAATCTTCTCCGTCCCCAATTAAAAAAATTTAAACTTCCATAATAATTGGCAATATCATTGGATTTCTCTTAGTTTTTTGGAAAATATAATCTCTTAAATTATCTTTTAATGCTGATTTTATAGTAGACCAATCTGTAATATTTCTTTCTTCAAAATATTGAACTTCTTCCCTAATTTGTTTTTTAACATCATCCATCAAATTTTCAGATTCTCTTACATAAACAAATCCTCTTGAAATTACATCAGGTCCTGAAACAATTTCTCCTGAAGCTGAATCCATTGTCATTACTATTATTATCAAACCGTCTTGTGATAAATGTTGTCTATCTCTTAAAACTATATTTCCAACATCTCCAACACCTAAACCATCTACTAAGATTTTTCCTGATGGAACTGATGTTGTTATTTTAGCTTCTTTTTCATTTAATTCTAACACTCTACCATTTTCTAGCATAAATATATTTTCTGCTGGAATTCCCATTTTCTTAGCTGTTTCAGCATGTGCACGTAATTGTCTATATTCACCATGAACTGGTAAAAAATATTTTGGACGAACTAATGACATAATTAATTTTTGTTCTTCTTGGCACGCATGTCCTGAAACGTGTATGTCTTCTAATGCACTATATACAACCTCTGCACCTATTTGCATTAATTTATCTATTACTTTTGACACTAATTTTTCATTTCCAGGTATTGCTGTTGCTGAAATTATTACTAAATCATTTGGAGTTATAACAACTTTTTTGTGCTCACCAGCAGCCATTCTTGTTAAAGCAGACATTGCTTCACCTTGGCTTCCTGTTGTTAAAATTGTTAATTGCTCATCTGTATAATTTTTAATCATATCAATATCTATGAATGTGTTGTCTGGAACTTGGATATATCCTAAATTTCTTGCAACTTCAATCATATTAATCATACTTCTACCACAAACAGCAATTTTTCTTCCATATTTTACAGCTGAATTACATATTTGTTGAACCCTGTGTACATTAGATGCAAATGTTGCAACTACAATTCTTTTCTTGCAATTCATAAATAATCTATCAAATACTTCTCCTACAGAACTTTCAGACATTGTATATCCTTTTCTTTCAGAGTTTGTACTATCTGATAATAATGCTAAAACACCTTTGTTTCCAATTTCAGCTATTCTTCCAAAATCCATTAATTGGTCATCAATTGGTGTAAAGTCTATTTTAAAATCTCCTGTATGCATTACTGTTCCAACTGGTGTATGGATTGCAAGCATTACAGAATCTGGAATACTATGTGAACTTCTTATAAATTCTACTTGAATTTTTCCAAAGTTAACAGTTTGACCTTGGTCAACTGTGTGTAATCTAGTTTTACGTAATAATTTATGTTCTTCTAATTTATTTTGAATTAAACCAACTGTTAATCTTGTTGCATAAATTGGCATATCAACTTGTTTTAAAACATATGGAATTGAACCAATGTGGTCCTCATGACCATGTGTTATTACTAAACCTTTGATTTTTTCTTTATTTTTTACTAAATATGTTACATCAGGAATAACTAAATCTACACCTAACATATTATCTTCTGGGAACTCTAATCCACAATCTACTAACACAATTTCATCATCATATTCAAAAATTGTGATGTTTTTTCCAATTTCCTCTAAACCACCTAATGGTATGATTTTTAAATTAGGCTTTTTGAATTCAAATTTTAAATCTGGGTTTTGATTTCTGATTTTCTCTTTTTTTACTAACTCTTTATCTTTAGCCTTTCTTTCTTTTTCAATATTTTCTCTCTTTACACCGTTCTTTGCAATTTTTTTATTCTCTGAAATCTCATTATTTGTTCTCATGCTTTTTTTATTATCTCTTTGTCCATCTTTTACTCTCTTTTTAGTAATTTTATCTTCGTCTCTCTCTATTCTATAGTTTTTTTCATAATTTACTTTATCTTTAGTGTTTCTTTGTTTTTTTTCTTTACTTTTTATTTCATTTGTCATAAATTTAAATCTCTCCTTTTCTTATTTATTTTTTGTTTCAGTTTAAATTCATATACATAAAATAAGAAAAATTGTCACAACAAAAAAATAGTTTATTAAATATTATAAACCACATAATTTTTAATTATATTTTTCCGAACTCATTCTACAATCTTTTTTATTAATATTTACCCACACCTTTGATAAATATTTATATATAAATTTAATCTCATTTTCCCATTTTCTGGTACTAACTGGTTATTATTATACTATTTTTATGTTGATTTGTCAATATGTTGGAGGGGGTAATAGTGTAAAATGGTTTCGGAATGCAAAAAAGAAAATCCTTTGATATAATGTT
>CAMEHU010000045.1 GCA_945917765.1 uncultured Lachnospiraceae bacterium
TAGAAGCATATAATAAAGCAAATAGTGCGAATTTAGCAAAATCAAGTTGTTCATACACAAGCACAGATTATGGATACAGATATTCAGGTAGTAGATACTCATATGTAGGAAAAAATTCGATGTACACCACTAACACATACTGGCTTGCCTCTCCGGCCTGTAACCTCGCTCACTACGTGATTTATGCGGACAACAACTACTTCTACGGCGCCGGCTACTCTTACTTCACGTCTGGAGTGGCCCCCCTAGTTTGTCTAAAGTCTGATTTCCAACTTAATCTTCAGTAGATAGTAGTGGGATGCACGAAGAAGAACAGCAAAGAAAATAAAATAACAAGAAGAAAAAAACGGTGACAGGCTGCGGTCTGTCATCCGTGAGCAGTGCTAATTAATGCTATATTTAAAAATGTAGTAATCTAAACATTAGAATACTAAATATAAGTAGAGTAGCATTGCTCGCAAGGGCATTTTAAAAATGTGGATAACATATCTGCAAAATAATTGGCTAATTGTAGCACGAAATAGTATAATTAGTCATAGGGCTTGGTTGAGCGTGGATTGCCTCTCCGAACTATAAAATAAAAATAGATGGACAAGTTTATTAGTATATATTAAGTATATATTTAATATGTCGAAAGGGAAGCTTGGATTCCTAGGACTATTTTGTGATATTACTCAATTGGGAGTGGTATCATTTTTTAATTAAAAAAATGAATGATAAATATTTGTCGGTTATAGTTTAATACTTTTGTCTTTTGAGTAGCCCAAATGCTTGAATTATGTAGCTTTTGAAAATATATTAATACGCAGTGGAGTGCGCAGTTTGGCGCCCCCACCTGCAACCTTCCTCCCAAACTCCAACGCCAGCAAACGAACGGAGTATTAATGATATTTTCAAAAGCTACATAATTCAAACGTTTGGGCGGATTGTTTTATTCAAAGGTATTAAATAGTAACATTTGTCGAAAAGTGTCTTACGATTTTTAGTGACAAATATTAAATTAAGTGTTATACTAATGTAAAGTCGAAATATATCAATGTTAAGTTTTAAAATGATATATTTTTATAATTCAATATTTAAAATTTGCTATTTATTAATTTATTACTAATAGCTTATTATCTAAATTATTTATTATCAAAAAGCAAGATAAAACAAACTTAATTTAACCCAAAGTATCTGCTTTAATTTCCACAAATCAAAAAATAAATAAAAATCAATATAGAAATGAAAAGTATAAAAATCAGAACAATTTATTGATATATTTTAACTAATATGTTAAAATGAAAGGAGAGAAAATATTGACAGAAAATGTTAATAAAAATCCAATAAATGTATTATCATTCAAGCATCCAGAAACTGGACAAGATTATTACACGCCTGAATGTGATGTAATATTTAGAAACTTAATTAGCAAAACTGAAAATACTGTTATGCCACAGAAATTTGCTGAGGGAATTCTTGAAAAAGAAGTTGGCGAAGTAATAGTTAATGTTAATAGGAATTTTGAAGTAGATTCAATAAATGACAAGGAAATGGAAGCAGATGTGAAAATGATTTCCAAAAAGAATGGTGAAATCTACATATTTGAAATGCAGACAAGCGCTCCAGACGGTATTACAAAAAAATTTTCAGCATATGCTAGCAGTGCTTACAAGAGCATAATAAAAAAAGGAATGTTATACAAGGACATGCCATCATTAACATTGGTTGTTATAATGACAAAAAACATTCCAAAATTTAAAAATGTGAAAAATTATCATAGCGTGTGGAATGGAAGGGAAGAGGTCTTCAAAGATGAGGTTTTTGAAGAAGATATTACAATTCATGTTATTGAATTACCTAAGTATATTGAACACAAGAAAAAAACAAATGAAATTAATATATGGTTAGAGTTTATTATTAACCCGATGGGAAAGGAGGTTGAAGAAGCGATGAGAACTAAGGAGGAGTTACGATTAGCAGTTGATATGCTTAATTTATTGAATAGTGATGATCAGGTAAGAGAGATGGCTTTTAAGGAGATTCTTGATGATATTGATAGAAATTCTGAAATTAATGATAATAGAAAGAGGGCTTTGGCCGAAGGTAGAGCTGAAGGCATAGCTAAAGGTAGAGCCGAAGGTAGGGCTGAAGGCAAATCAGAGGGCAAAGTTGAAATAATCAAAAGAATGATAGAAAATGGAATTTCTATTGAACAAATTTCCGAAATGCTTAAGATGAAAACATCTGAAATTGAAGAAATGCTAAAATAAGTGAAAATGAAGAAACACGAAATTAATTTACTGAATATGTTAAAAGTAAATATTTCGTGTTTTTTATTTTGAAACAAAACAAGACCGTCCCCAAAAGTCTCACTGCAGCACAAAAACACAAAGTCGAAAACTGTCAAATTAAGTCGCACGATTTTTCTTGAAAATTACCCAATTTCATAATATAATAAGCACATTAACTCCAATATGTTAGTGTGCTTATTTTTATACCAAAATATACAATACAAAATCATACAAAAAACATAGTAATAAAAGTCCAAAAAAGTGGAATGAAAAAATAAAATCAATTTTTCATTCCACTTTTTATGCTATTTATTCCCATAACAAAAAATAAAGCTATCACAGAGATATTATTAGTTCAGAAATAAATACGAGGTGAACAAAAAGTGATAGATAGATTTTGTGAATACCTAACCAATAAAATTCGTAAAGAAATGCCTGATGTTGATGATGATAGGGCAGAGGTTATAAAATATGGATTACAAATTATGCTTGGTGAAGTGCCAAAGTTCTTCCTTCTTGCATTGATAGCATGGGCTTTAGGAATTTTCGAATGGACAATAATCTGTTTTGCTTTGATGTTACCATACAGAATGTATTCAGGCGGATTTCACCTAAAAACACATATCGGCTGTATAATTCGGTACTACAATAATGTACACAGGAAATGCATATATAAGTCAATTTTTTGAATTACCAATCGTAATGAAAATCATATTCGCAATTCTTATATGGATTTTCGCAATTGCTATGATTTATAAATATGCTCCAGCTGATACAGAAGATGTACCTGTGATTTCAAAAAAGGAAAGAAAAAAACGAAAAATTATCTCCTATATAATTTCTAGTTTAATGATTATTGCAGGGTGTGTTATACAAAATAGTATTATTTCAAATATTTTACTTTTAGGAGTTTTAATGCAAACTGTTACAATTACAAGAGTTGCTTATAAAATTACTAAGAATAAATATGGACATGAAGAATATTATAAAAATAAAAGTGTTGTAGCTAATTAGAATATAAAGAGTTAATTAAAACATCATGTACCGGTGATGGTGTTTTATTATAAATATTTTATTTAAGGGGGGAATTGTTATGTTAAAATTCTTGTCTAAAATAGCTGAGAAATATGCTAAGTCTACAAATAGTGCTTGTATTTGGTGGGGAGTTTTACATCAACCAAAAATGCCAGCAAAACTAATAAAAGAAGATTAAAATATTATGCATAAAAGAATCCAACTAAATTTTAGTTGGATTCTTTTATATAATATATGTGTAATTCTTGTGTAAAGAATTCTTCGGATTTGCTTGTTTTTAGAAATACATTTTTATGTTTTTTAACTAATTTAGCTACTTGCCATAATCCAATACCATGGTTTTCTTTGTCTTCTGTTTTTGAAGTATATCCTTTTTCAGCTAATCTATTGATATCTAAGTCTTTATCTAGATATGTATTTTCTATAGTTAACATTTGACATTTTTTAGGTTTTATATCTCTAATTTCTATTTTTATGCATTTCTTATCACATTGACTAGCGGCTTCAATAGCATTATCTAATAAAATGCCTAATATTCTAGAAAAATCATATATATCCATTTTTAAGTTATTAAGATTAATAAATACTTGTAAATCAATATCTATATTTAATTCGTCAGCTTTATAATATTTAGTTGCTAATATATTATAAATAGCTGCATTATTAATAACTTCAGGATTTAGGGTAGAAAGATTATTATTAATATGACATTCATCAAGAATTTTGTCATAATATTTTTCTAATCCATCCATGTCTTTGGCAAAAATATAACCACCAAATGCTGTTAAAATATTTGAAAAATCGTGTTTAAATGCTCTTGTGTTATTATATAATAATTCTAAAGTCTTATTATGTAATTGTGTTTGCTCTAAATTAGTTTTTGTTGTTTCCAAATTTATAGTTTTTAAAACACTATATATACTTACAACAGAATATGTAATCAAAAAAATTAAACTTAGCGCTGTTAAGAAAACTGGTAAAGTAGATGTATAAAAAATTATTAAGTAAAATTGAAATCCTATACATAATAAAAGTAAAATTAGATTGATGATTAATAATTTTTTCTGTGTATTATTTAGGTTATCTATAACATTTAGTTTTATTTGTATCTTATTAACAAAGCCTGCTAATAAATAAATTGTTAAATAAAGGAATAGCATAAAGGGGACTCTATAAATTATTGTATTAGCACAGTTTTCAAAAGAAATATTAAATAATAAGAAACAAAGTTTAGTATAAATTGTTTCAAATAACACTGTAACAATCATAGGTATTATGACTGCAAATATTGATTTTATAAAAGTCGTTTTAAATATAGTTTTTATTAGAATTGGTGTTAAAATTAAGTGTATAAATATTGAAAACTCTTTTGGTATAAGTAATGTAGATAAAATCATTAAAATACTAATTAATAACATATAAATATTTCTTTGCTTTTTTGTATATGTTATATTTAAAAAACTTGTAAAAAGTTTCATCAAAACATATGTCTCAACAAATGTTAAAGTTAAAAAAGTATATTTCGTCAAATTCTCATCTTCCGTACACAAAACATTCCACAAACCGTGTAACATTTCCATAAACTAACCTCCTGTAAATAAATTTTCATATTTTGGTCCAATTTGGCATTGGATATTTGAGTTATTTTCAAAATAAATAATATTATTAGACTGAATATGTGAGATTTTATTTAGATTAACAATATATGATTTATGACATCTTATAAAATTGCTAGGTAATTGATTTAAAATAGTTGAAAATGAGGAATTTAATTCATAATCATTTTGAACAGTTTTAAAAATTGCCTTTTTTCCTTGCTTTTGAATGAAAAGAATATCATTGCTATTAACATATCCGTATTTATTATTTAATTTTATAAAATTATTTTCACTATAAGAAATATCATCAAATAATCTAATGATGGTTTCTTTTAATCTCTCTGTTGTAATGGGTTTGGCTAAAAAATCAAATGTCTTATATTTATATGCAACCATAGAATACTCTAAATGAGCTGTGGTGAATATAATATAAGACTTTTTATTCCTTTTTCTAATGAAATTAGCAATATCCATTCCCGAAAGTTTACTTTTTAAATCAATATCTAATATTACAACATCAATTGAATTTCTCTCAATATAATTAATCAACTTATCTGGATCTGTTGTGGAAAAACCAACTTGTCCGGATAAGTTGGTATTAATAAAAATTGACTCTAACATTTTTTCTAATCTATTTAATATACTTGCATTATCATCACATATTACAAAATTTAACATATTATCAGCTCCTGTAATAATAAAAAAATAGCATTAAAGCAGTCAACATAAAACAAGCTTTGCTTTAGTTTCAATTAGTAAAAATATAACTCAAAAGTTAATAAAAGTCAACGAAAAAATGGCGAAAAATAGCAAAAAATCGGGTGTTTTGTAAATTTTAATTGATAAGTCAACATAAAAATAAAGTAGTGGTTTGATTTTGAAAATAATGCTTTCATTTCGTGCTTCAAATTTTGTTGTGTGAAAGTATTTTTAAGTAGCAAAAAAATATAAAATATGTTATACTAATTATGATATTTATAAAGAAAAGGAGGGGCTTTTGTGGTAGATTTAGAATTATATAGAATATTTAAAACCGTTGCTGATGAAGAAAATTTAACAAGAGCAAGTGAAAAATTAAATATATCACAACCAGCAGTAACAAAACATATACACAATTTGGAAAATGAATTGGAAATAAAACTATTTGAAAGAACAAAATATGGGATGAAATTAACTTCAGATGGTGAGAAAATATATAATCAAATTAAAGATGCTATAAATATTTTGGTTAATGTTGAAAACAATATAAAACAAGCTACAATATTGCATTTAGGAATTCATACAAATATGCCAAAAAAAATATATAGAGCCTTAATAGCTAAATTAAAACAAAGTAATTCTAATATGGATATAACTATTGATAAGAGTCCTACAGAAGACATGTTTGCAATGTTGGAAAAACAGATAATTGATGCATATTTATCAAAAAAACAACCAGATGACATACATAGTGAAAATATAAATTTTTTCAGCTTAGGCTCTTTTCATGATGATTTCTTTGTTAATAATAATTCAAAATATTTGAATAAAAATGTTTTGAAAGATGACGAGAAGGTTACAATATATACATTAAGGAATATTTCAAGCACAAGTAGAAATCTAGAAAATATTTTAAAAGAGAGGAATTTGAAGAATATTAGAATAAAAAATGCAACATTTAATACAATAATTGAAGAAATGCAAAATAATGATATAATTGCATATATAACAGAAGAATATATTGGAGAAGAACTTGAAAACGGTGTATTAAAAAAATTAGACTTAGGAATTGAATCTCCTATTGGAGAGTATGGAATTTATTATAATTCTAATAATAAAATAAAAAATGTTAAAAAATTGTTTAATAATATAAAATAATAGGAAAAATGCATGTGAGATATAACTACAGGTTATATCTTGCACGCATTTTTGTATTTTACATAATATAAAACGGTTGCTACAATTATAGTAATGACAAGGTAAAAACCTTATGTATACTTAGGAGGTATTTATTATGATTAATTACACACTTAATGACCCTACACAGCAAATGCTTCTTCCGCACCTTGAAATTACAGAAGCTTTATTATCACGGGTAGCAACAAAACTCTCTGGCAGAAAAAAGTTTGCAGAAATAACGGCAATGCCAGATCTTGGTATTGCACATAACTGTACTAGAATGATGGGAGGATTTTTTACAGGAGCTCGTTATATGTGGGATTCTGATGTACCATTTATCCCGGTGGATGCCACAATTAATGTATGTGGTACAGCGGTGTTTAAACTTAAATCAGAAATTTCTGTTAAAGAACTTTTGGATAGAGTTGAAACAGTTCTTGCAGATAGAACACGATATACATGGAATTATATGAATGGAAATCATTTTATCAGCTTGTGTTATTCTACTGGTGAATATGGAGAAGAAAGCGGATATTATATGATTGTTCATGCTTCAGCAAACGAGTTTAAAAATGGTCCGCAGGGATTGTATCCTAACTCAGATGTTTGGTATTATGATGATATTCAAACAGAGTATCTAGAAGGTACTGCAAGATATCTAAGGTATATTTCAGGAAAATCAGCAGAGCGTTTTTATGATATTGCAAAAATGCTTATTTCATTTAATGAAGAACGCAATCGTTATTTTATTAAAAATGTTCTTCAGGAATATCTGGATAAGGAAGTGTTAAGTATTCAGCATTACGGAATGCCGAACAGCCACACAGTTTGCATTGGTGCGCATTGGAAACCAACAACATACATATTGCTAACTGCACCAGGTCGTCCTATTTTTATTGTTGAACCAGGGGAAAATTATGATGGCTCACCACATGGTTTAGGTTTAGCAGTTAAGAATCCACACATCAAATTTGCAAGTGGTTCAATTACAATTGGAAACAAAACATTCCATATGGGCGAAAGCATTAATATTGGCGCAGATGCGTTTAATCGCTGCTCGTCTTCGGCAGACAATATTGATAATTATGTTCGCAGTATTTTAGAAATATGCCCTGGTAAAATTATAGGGAAACTTAATCAAATTGTTTCAATTTCAAAGGACGGAATAATAGTCTGGTAAATTATCACCTAACCGAGGAGTGTTCAACTGAATGCTCCTCAAACATATTTTAAATGGAGGTTTCATTTATGAAAATTACACTTTTAAGGCACGCAGAAACTACGTTAAATAATTCAGGAAAATTTTGTGGTAGAACTGATTGTGATATTACAAAAAATGGGGAAATTATTACTGCTAAATTAGCAGGTATCGAACCATTTATATCTGGTTTTACAGCTATGTATGTTTCACCACTTAAACGGACTGTACAGACTCTAATGGCAATATATCCACATTGTAGTTATATTGTAGATGAACGGTTAATTGAAATTTCTCTTGGCTCATGGGAAGGACTTGAAAAAACATCTGTGAATCAGAGTGAACGAAAAGCATTTCTTAAAGGATTATATACTCCACCAAATGCAGAAGAAAATCATCAAGATGTAGTTAATCGTATTATGAGCTTTTTTAAAGAACTTGATAGAACTTATGATGAGTCTGATACTATTCTTTTAGTAACACATAATGGTGTGATCCGAACTATTAAACAGTTAAGAAAAATGGATGAAATTAAAACTAGAAATTCAGATTTTATTACAATTGATTCTAAAGATTTGACAAAATTATATTAAGTGAAAAGTCATATATTACTTTAATTTGTAATATATGGCTTTTTTTAGAGTGAATTAATTTTTTAATAAAAGGTTTATAGCAAAAGCCATAAATATAGTATTCTTTTTGTTATTCATAAATACCAGCAAATTAAACATATAATTAATCAAATCCTAATATAAATAAAAAGTAAGGAGTGATACTATGAAAATAAATAAAAAATGTATATTAAATTCATTTATATGTATATCTGTTTGTATATTTATGTTTTCAATAATTAAACATAACAATAATATTGCAAAAAATAATACTTTATCAACAAATGCATCTGCACAGTTAAGTAATAAAAAAATCTGTTGGGGAATAAAAAGGGAGCCGAATCATAAACAACCGGATGTTGGAGCAGCTAATAAAAGATTGCTAGAACAATATAATGGGATTTGTTTAGGTAATGAAAATAGTAAAAAAGTGTATTTGACTTTCGATTCTGGATATGAGGCAGGTTATATGGAAAAAATTTTGGAGGTTTTAAAAAAGAATGATGTAAAAGCATGTTTTTTCATAACTGCTCATTATTTAAATACTCAGCCTGAATTGGTTAAAAGAATGATTGATGATGGGCATATTGTAGGCAACCATACAGTTAACCACAAAAGCATGCCTGAAATTGACAATGAAGTTATAAAAAAAGAAGTAATGGATTTACACACATCCGTATATGAAAAATTTGGATATGAAATGAAATATATAAGACCACCAAAAGGTGAGTTTAGTGAAAGAACTCTAGATTATACAAATTCACTTGATTACAGAACAGTTATGTGGAGTGTGGCTTATGATGATTGGGATGAAGCCAAACAAGGAAGAGAAGATTATGGAAAGAGTAAAGTTTTAGATAATGTTCATAATGGTGCTGTAATTTTATTGCATTCTAATTCTAAAGATAACAGCAATATATTAGATGATGTTATTAAAAATGTTAAAGAGATGGGATATGAGTTTGCAAGTTTAGATGATTTTGAAAAATAGCCAATGTTAAATATAGAAATTAATTAATTTAATGCGAGAAAAATATTAAGAAACACATTTGAAAGAAACTTTAATGAAAGGTTGAGATTAAAATGAAACGAAAAAACAAAAACGTGAAAACAAGATTAAATAAAATGCTAGAGGTTCCAGATGAAGTTGTTATGCAGGTTCCGAAGCTTACAATACTTAAATTTGAAGAGGTATTAATTGAAAATTATAAAGGAATTTTAGAATATCAAGATTTTTTTATAAGAATACAAACACATATAGGAATTGTAAATATTAATGGATATCAGCTTTCTTTAGAAGAAATGACGGTTGATGATTTGGTTGTTAAAGGAAAGATTGAAAGTATTGATTTTGAAAGTATTGTTGACCAAGGTTAAAAAGCCGGAAAAGACCAAATAAAACAAGTTTTGATTGTAAATAAAAAACAAAAGTAATCTAAGGGGGAACTACATTGTATTTAAAAGTATTACTATATTACATATTTGGATATGTTAATATCATTGTAGAAGGTTTTTTTATTGAAAAATTTATGAATATGTGTATTAGCAAAAAAATCTTCTTTTGGAACACAAACAGGCCTAAATCAACTGTGTTTTCAACAAATATAGGTGTTGCAAATTACAGAGATGTTGTAAAAATAGCTAAAGCATGTAAATGTAAAATCAGAATTTCTAAGAAAAAGGGGTTACCTTTTTTATTAAATAGATATAGAAAAAGAAAAATATTTGCTATAACTTTAGGCATTATAATGATTGGTATTATTGCTGTTTCAAACTTTTTATGGAATATTGAAATTACAGGCGTTGATGAAATAAAACAAAAAGAAATAATAGAATTTCTTCAAAATGAAGGCGTTGATATTGGCAAGTATAAAAATAAAATTGATTTACAAAATCTAATTAATAAAATACGCATTGCTAGAGAAGACTTTGCATGGGTTGGTATGGAAATAAAAGGAACTAATTTGATAATAAAAATTGTTGAAGCTGATAAAAAACCTGAAATAATTGATGAAAGTGAATATTGCAATATTGTTGCAAATAAGGATGGCATAATTTCTAAAGTAGAAGCACAAAATGGAACACCAATTGTGAATCCTGGAGATACTGTAAAAAAAGGCGATATCTTAGTTCAAGGCTGGATAGAAGGTAAATATACAGACAATAGATTTGTTCATGCAGAAGGTAAAGTTATTGCAAAAGTTTGGTATTCAGAAAAAGAAAAAGTATATTATAATCAAAGTTATGAAAACCAAACAGGTAACAAGGAAAAGAAATATTCAATAAATATTAATAATTTTAAAATAAATTTCTTCAAAACCCTTTCAAAATTTGAAAATTATGATACAATAAGAACGATTAAGAAATTAAAAATAACTTCTAATTTTTATTTGCCAGTGGAAATTGTTGTTAATGAAAACCATGAAAAACAGCAAACTCAAGTGGTATATGATAAAAATGAGGCGAAAGAAATTGGGATAAAAAACGTAAAAACCAAGTTGGAAAAACAAATTCAAAACAAAGAAAATATATCAAATATGTACATCAATACAGATGAAACAGATGAGTATATTGAAGTGGAAGTTATATATGAAGTTCTTGAAGATATAGGAACTAAAGAAAAAATATAAATTTGAAAGGATGGATTTAACATGCAAGAGAAAAGCTTGAGAATCTACAATACTGAAAAAACTTTTATGAGCAAAGTTACAAACAAATTATCTAAATTATTAATTCCTACAAGAGTAGGTTTAAATGGAATAATTATTTCAATGAAAAGAAATAGTTTGTTAAAGGCTTATGAGAATTATACAGCAAACTTAAGAAACGACAATGAAGACAAAAAAGCACAAGCAACAAAAAAATATGAAGATGCTTTTACATTATATTTAGAAGCTATTGATAAAAATATAATGGATTCTGTTTATAAAAAAGTAAAAAATGATACAGCTAACGAATTTGAAAAAAGTGCATTATCTAAATACTATTTAATCACAGGATTAAAAGATTCTGAATATGCAGAATATAAATATAGAAAACAAAAATATCTATTAGAGTTAGATTATGAAAATATCAGATATAATGAAAAAAATAAAGTACTAGATAAATACAAAGGATTTTATTGTTCAAAAATGGAAGTGCTTTATAAAGGTATTATAAAACATTATTCAGTTAAATTAACTGAAAATTTAACACCAGCAGAAAAAGCTGAAATATATGAAAAAATATTTGATACATTAGAAGAATATATTTCAAATATTTTCCCATTAAAAATCGTAAACAATGATTCTAAAGTTTATAAAGAGCTTTTAGATGAATACGAAAAATATGAAAAATATTCAGTTGGCAAATTAGATCAAGCTGAAGTTATTGAAAAAAATATGATTTTATTAGGAATAAGTAGAAAACTATTTACACATAGTTTACCACTTGTTGTAGCAGAACAATGCTATGTTAAATTGTTAAAAGACACAAGAGCTTTGATAGTTGATACAAGAATAGTTAAGAAAAGAGAAAAAGCTTATAGTTTATTACTAAACTTAATTGATGAGTATAACTTAAAAGTTCTTTCTACTAAAGTTTATTGGGACAAGCCTGAACATAGAAATGAATATAAAGCTTTTTGGTCTGAATATAAAGAAATTGCTAATTTGGAAAAATCAAATAAAGAAGAATATATTAAACAAAAAGAAATATTATTTGTTAAAAATGATTTGAAACAAGTTAGTAGAAATGAAAATAAATATTGTAAAATTATTAAATTTTATAAAAACAAGTTAGTTGAACTAGGTGTTATGAAAAAATTACCAAATAGATGTGTAACAAAAGATGGAGAATTTATAAAAAAGAAAGTTGTGGCATAATTTATGGAAAATAGTAAATTTGTAGAATTAGTATATAAAAATGTTGAAGAAAACAAAGAATATGAAAAAATAATTAATCTTGTAATTGAAAAATGCTTTGGAGTTGAAAGACTTGAAAATCTTAATTTATATATAAGTATTACTTTAACAACTCCAAGTGAAATAAGAACAATTAATAATGAGTTTAGAAACATTGATAAAGAAACAGATGTGCTTTCTTTTCCTATGTTTGAAAAAAATGAAATAGATGAAATGGTAAAATTGGGGTCAAATGAAATTCCTGAAACTATTGGAGATATTGTGATTTCAGTTGATAGAGTTAAAGAACAAGCTGAAGAATATGGACATAGTTTTGAAAGAGAATTAGCATATATGGTTGTACATGGATTTTATCATTTAATGGGATATGACCATATGGTTGAAGAGGATAAGGTTGTTATGAGAGCAAAAGAAGAAAATGTATTAAATCTGCTTAACATTATCAGATAGTTGTATATATAGGATTTAGAGGATTTAGTTTGAAGGAAATATGCTGTTATAAAAAAATATATATTCCTTCGAGTAAAGCTAGAAAGGAATGAAGTTTTATATGGAAAATGATGAAAAAAAATTAAAGAGAAAAAAGATATTAAAAATATCAATTATAGTATTATCAGTATTGCTAACAATCGCAATTGCTACATTAACAGTGTATTTTTGTGTAACACATAGGAAAACAACAAAAACTGAACAACCTCAAGTAGAACAAGAAGAAACAGTTGCAGTAAAAATAGAAGAACCAAGTGAAGACGATAGTATAAAAACATTTTATGGAGAGAATAGACCTGTTGCTGTTATGATAGATAACAATGTTAATGCATGGCCACAATATGCAATAAACAAAGCATATATTGTTTATGAAATAATTGTTGAGGCTCAAGAAACAAGATTAATGGCATTATTTAAAAATGCTGATGTTGATGCAATAGGACCAATAAGAAGCTCAAGACATTATTTCTTAGATTATGCATTAGAAAATGATGCAATATATGCACATTTAGGATGGAGCCCACAAGCTCAAGGAGATATATCATCATTAGGTGTTAATAATATTAACGGACAAGCATATGATACAGGTGCTGCAAGAACTTCTTCATCTAAATATTGGAGAGAACAATCAAGAAAAGCACCACATAATGCATTTACAAGCATAAATTCATTATATCAAATAGCAAAAGATAAAGGATACAGAACAACAAGTGATAAAAAAAGTGTTTTAAATTATGTTGCTAAAGAAGTTAATTTAGAAAATGGACAAACTGCAAATTCAGTTTCAATTCCATATTCAGGAAGCCATATTGTAAAATTTGAATATAACAGTGAACTTGGAAAATATGAAAGATATTCAAAAGGTGTTAAACAAAAAGATGGAAGTACAGGAGAAGAAGTTGTAACTAAAAATATTATTATAACATTTGCTAAGAATTACACTTTAAATGACCCAGAACAAAAAGGAAGACAAGGATTAGAAAATATTGGTACATGTGATGGATATTATATTACAAATGGTAAAGCAATTAAAATAAAATGTGTAAAAAAATCTAGAGGTGAACAAACTGTTTACAAAGATTTAGACGGAAATGAAATTCAAGTAAATGATGGTAATACATTTATTGAGATTTGTCCAATAAATGCAAATGTTCAAATTAACTAGATCAATTGGGGACGTGTCCCAGCTGTGCATTTTGCACAATTTGGGACACATCAT
>CAMEHU010000046.1 GCA_945917765.1 uncultured Lachnospiraceae bacterium
GGACGGTCTTGTTTTGTTTCAAAAATGAAACAAAACAAGACCGTCCCCAAATGTTCCACACTGTTGGCTTACAACAACTCAGTCATATATATAGGAATATACATAATATCATCTTCTATTTTTAAATCTTTTGTATGAATTATTATAGGCTTATCTATATAATTTTTATACTTATCTTTCAATTTATTTAGAGAAGAATACGTATATCTATCTCCTGATTTAACTTCTATTGGTATTATATTATGTTTTGATGTTATACCATCTTTTGAAATAAGGAAATCTATTTCCATAGTTTCTGATGAATTATTATAATTATATTTTGAGAAAAAATATAGTTTTCTACCTGCAGAAACTAAATGTTGTGCAACTATATTTTCTAAAACCATTCCCTCATTAAATGTTAATTTATCAAACAAAATCTTTTTATAGATTTCTTGATCTACTATCTCTCTTTCGTTAAATACTAATGCCAACAACAAACCTGTATCAAAAAAATAACATTTAAGACTATTATCATCTATTCTTTGACCAAGACCTATGTTAGGTTCTGTTGTATTATATGCTATATTAATTAACCCTGCATCGCTTAACCAATAAAATGCTCCCTCATAGTTTCTATACCTTGCATTTTCATCCATCGAAGCTAAATTAAACTTTTTTTCGTGTTTTTGTAATTGAGATGGAATAGTATCAAATATTTGCTCGACTTTTAAGTTTAATTCTTCTGCATGTTTTCTTATATCATCTCTGTACAAATCTAAGATGTTTCTTTTTATTTTATCTGCTTTTGAAAAATCTTTTGTTTTAATGTATTCGTTTATTACCTGTGGCATACCTCCTATTATTAAGTATTGCTTGTAATAATCCATTACTTTTCTATGAAGTAGTTGTTCAAGAGGTTTCTTTTCTTTAAAGCATTTTTTTATAAAGTCCATTAAAATATCATTTCCCATTGCCCACAAAAATTCTTCGAAGTCCATTGGATAAAGTGTTATTTTTTCTTCTTCAGATGGAATTAATATATCTTTTACATTTTTATGAATAGATATAAGTGACCCGGTTTCAATATAGTCATATCGATTGTCTGCAACAAGATGCTTTATTAAACTTCTTGCCCTTGGGCAAAATTGTACATCATCAAATATAATTAAGGTATCTCTTTCATATAGCTTTACATTATAATATTCAGATATATACATAAACAATGTATCTAAATTATCTCCATATTCATAAAATAAATTTTTTATTTTGTCAGGTGCAAATGCAAAGTCTATTAGGATGTATGATTTATAGTTGTTTTTAGCAAATTCTTCTACAATATAGCTTTTCCCAACACGTCGTGCTCCTTCGATAAGCAGTGCTGTTTTGCCTTGCGAGTTGTTTTTCCAATCAATTAGTTTATTATATATTTTTCTTTTCATAATAAGCCTCCTCGTCTCTATTACATATATTATACACCTTATTTTTTTATTATTTAAGTTTTTATGTACGAAACCAAGAATAATTTTATAGTGCATTTGCACGAAACCGAGAATAATTTTATTACGCATTTACACGAAACCAAGAATAATTTTATGCTTATTTTACACATATCCGCGATTTTTAATTAATCAATTGTTACCGCCACTTTTTGCAGGTATAATTCCGAGGCTATTGCCACTTTTTGCAGGTATAATTTTAGAATTATTGCCACTTTTTGCAACTTTTCATAAAATACCTCAGCTTCTAATCCTTCAAGCAACCAATAGGAACAACATGAACACCTTCGGCAGTTGTATATGCAATATCTGTAAAACCTGTTATAATCATTAGAAATTCTGGTTTACGCATTTTTTCATTTTCTTCAATTAATCCTTTCAATTTTAATAAATGTTCTTCTCCCTCTTTTATTCCTTTTAATCCTCCTAGTTTCACTTCAATTAAACCATACCTGCCATCGTCTAAGTGAACTACACAGTCACATTCTAAACCATATCTATCTCTATAATGTTGTACATATCCACCTATACTGTTTACATACACACTTAAATCTCTGTCAACTAAATTTTCAAATAATAGACCAAAAGTGTTAACATCTAGCATTATGTCTTTTGGAGATACCCCTAGTGAAGCAACTGCCAAAGATGGATCTATCATCGTTTTCTTTCTTGAACTTCTTATTGCTGTTTTGCTTCTTATATTTGGATTCCAACTATCAATTTCTTCTATTATATGCAATCTTTCAAATGCGTGTAAGTAATCTATTATTGTTTTTTCTGTTATTTCAGCATAATTTGAAATAACATCATCATATAATGATTTATCTGAATCAATTGTTGAAACTTGTCTTGCATACGCTCTTAATATTGTTCTTGCTAATCGCGGATTTCTCGTTACATTATCCACTTCTGATATATCATTTTCGCAAAGTACATCAATATAGTTTTTGGCAATATCCAAACTTTCATCTTCTTTTAAATTTAATGAAGCTGGCCATCCACCTCTACATAAGATATATGCTAATTTTTCATAAGTAAGTTCTGATTTTACACCATCTATTTTTGCTCTTTTATCAAAAAGTTCTTTTAACGATATTTTTCCATTTGAATCTTTACTTTCATATAAAGTAAATGGTTTCATATTAATAATTGCAAATCTTCCAACACCACTATGTAGATAACTTTTTTCTTTATCATTTGGTGTTGCCGAACCAGTTAAAATGTATTGACCTTTTTCATTTGATTTATCAACATCATATCTTACAGCATTCCATAAGTTTGGTGCTAGTTGCCATTCGTCTATTAGTCTTGGTTTTTCTCCTTCTAGTAATAGTGATGGTTTTGTTTGTGCTAACTCCAAATAGTTTTCTGCCATTTCTGGATTTTGCATTTCTATTACACTTTTTGCAACTTGTTTTGCACTTGTTGTTTTACCACACCATTTTGGTCCTTTTATTTCAATTGCTCCAACAATCTTCAATTTTCTTTTTATTTCTTTATCAATAATTCTTTCTACATATTCCATAATTTCTTCACCTCATATATATTATATACCATTTTTGAGATTATTACAACGATTTGCGGAATTTTATTTCAGTAATTTGTGGTTTTTTATTTCAGTGATTTGTGGTATTTCAAGTAGACACGGAGCAAATTAAATTTTGGAGACGGTTCTAAATGTTGAAAAAGCCAATGGGGACGGGGCAATTTTGCACGATTTCAATCATGCAAAATTGCCCCGTCCCCATTGGCTTTTTCATTATTTTATGCAAAACGCAGCATATAAAGGAATTGATTTAATATTATTCTCAAAGCCAAAATTTCTAGTTGAAAATCTTATAGAATATTTTGGTTTAAATTCTTCTATATATCTATTTAAACTAGCCGATTTAACATTATTACCACTTTTTACTTCTATTGGTATAATTCCATCTTCACTACTATATAATGCAAAATCAATTTCTGCATTTCTATCAGATGTCCAGTAATATAGTGATTCTCCCTGTGATGCTAACTCTTGTGCTATATAGTTTTCTGTAATTGCACCTTTGTATATAAATGTTTTATCTAACATTATATCCGGATATTTAATTTCACTCATACAAGTAAGTATACCAACATCACTTAAATATAATTTAAAAGTTTCTTCATCTATATAAACCTTTAGAGGTATTTCCATTCTTTTAGATTTATAATTTATTAATACTAATTTTGATGCTAAAAGCCAATCTAATGCACTTTCATATTTCCTTTTTCTCGCATTTTCATCAGTTGGATCAATAAAACTATATTTAAAGTTTTTCCTATCTTTTGCCAATTGACCTGGAATATTTTTATATACCTTTTCAATTTTAGTTGCTTCTAATTCACTTGATACATATTTTTTCATATCTGCAATATATGAATCTTTAATATCTTCAATAATATGTGAATCAAATCTTAAAATATCTAAATCATTTTCTACAAAGTTTTTTACTGCCTCTGGCATTCCACCAACACATAAATATTGTCTATATAATGTAATAGCTTGTTCATGTGCAAAATCTGGCATAGGAGTCATTTTTTCATAACATTCTTTTATCTTATCTCTTAGCATTTCTTTGTTTGTTGCAAGTAAAAACTCTTCAAAGTTCATCGGATACATATATTCCATTCTAACTTTTCCAACTGGAAATGACCCTTTAAATCTATTAATTTTTACGCCTAACAAACTACCAGCACATATTATTTTATATGTTTTTTCTGATTCATTAAAATATTTTAGTGAAACTATGCAATTTTCACTTTCTTGAACTTCATCAAAAAAAATTAATGTTTTTTCGATGTCTATTTTTTTACCAAGATATAATTCTATTTCACTTATTATTTTTTCATCGTCTATTGTTTTTTCAAATATGTTTTTTATTTCTTTGTTTTTTTCTAAATTAAAATATAAATATTCTTCAAAATTATTTTTTCCAAATTTCTCAATAATGAAAGTTTTTCCTATTTGTCTGGCACCTACTACCATTAAAGGCTTTTTCATACCTGATTGTTTCCAATCTTGTAATGTTTTTTCAAAAAATCTTTGCATATTATTCCCTCCATTAAGTTCAATTTTAGCATATATTTTTTAATTAATCAATAGTTACTGCCACTTTTTGCAGGTATAATTTTAGAATTATTGCCACTTTTTGCAACTTCAAAAAAATACATAATTTCCAAAATCCAGTAAATACTATTCTAAACAAACAATTCAAGAAAGGATTTCCAAATGAAAAATTACAACATTTTTACTCATTTCTACAACAAATTCATAAAATACACCCCAGCACAATCCAACAACTTTTTCTTAACAAGTGAAACAAATAAAGACATTGAAAAACTGCCTATTAATGCTGCAAAAGAGCAAGAACCTAAAGATATTTCAAATAATTATAGTGATAATTTAAACTTTTTCAAATCTAAATATAACAGTTTAATTAATAGTGATGTTGTTATACGAGAGTTTTCTATAATAGCTAATAATACAGAATTTAATGCTGCTTTGATTTTTATTGATGGTATGGTTGATACACAGGTTATAAATTCCTCTGTTTTGAAGCCTTTGATGCTTCATAATCTCCCACGAACTTCAAAGAACGAAACCTCTGCCGGACTAGCAACAGCAAACGATGCCCAATTAAATGACACACAATCAAAAGCCACCCCAAAAAAACAACAATCAACCACTTCTGAGCAAAAAGAAATCATCGCCGAATACAACAACAATGACGTAATAATCAGAAAAGTAAAAAAATTCAACCTTAAAAACTATATCTATAGCCACCTAATCCCTCAAAACAGTGTAACAATGCTAACCAAATTTGAAGATGCTTTTTCAAGCATTAACATGGGCAACAGCATTCTCATTGTTGAAACCTTAGATGTTGCTTTCGATATTGATGCCAAAGGTTTTAAGCAAAGGAGCATCAGTTCTCCTCAAAACGAAATTGTTGTTCGTGGTTCACAAGAGGCTTTTGTTGAAAATATAAGGACAAATACCTCTATGCTTAGAAGGATTATTAATAATGAGGATTTGGTTATTGAAAATTGTGCTGTTGGTAAAATTAGTAAAACTAAAATTGCTGTGTGTTATTTAAGCAATATTGCTAATAATGATTTAGTTGCTGAGGTTAAGTTTAGAGTTAATAATTTAGATATTGATTATTTAACTTCTTCTGGTCAATTAGAACAGCTAATTCAAGACGATGGTGCAAGCCTTTACCCTCAACTTATTGCTACTGAAAGGCCTGATAAAGTTGCTGTTCATTTGCTTGAAGGCAGAGTTGCAATTATTGTTAATGATACTCCATATGTTTTAGTTGCTCCACGGCGTACTATCTGATTTTATGGCTTCTCCTGAGGATACTAATTATAAATTTCAGTTTTCTAATATGCTGAGATTTATACGATTAATTGCTATATTTTTCGCATTATTTTTACCAGGCTTCTATGTTGCTGTTACATCTTATCACCATGAATTATTGCCAACTGAATTATTGTTTACAATTGAGGCTGCTCGTGAAACTGTTCCATTTCCTGTTATTTTCGAGATTTTGCTTATGGAAATTTCTTTTGAACTTATTCGTGAGGCAGGTGTAAGAGTTCCTTCTCCTATTGGTCCAACCATTGGCATTGTTGGTGGGTTGATTTTAGGAGAGGCGGCTGTTAGTGCTAATCTGGTTAGTCCTATTTTGATTATTATTGTTGCTATTACTGCTATTTGCTCATTTAGTATTCCAGATTTTTCTCTTAATTTTACTATAAGAATTACAAGGTTTATATATATTCTTCTTGGATATATGGCTGGTTTTTTAGGGATTGCTGTTGGAGGTTTTATTCAGATTTTGCTATTGTGTAATTTGAAATCCTTTGGTTGCCCTTATCTTAGTCCTTTTGCAGTTAATTCGCATAAGAGAAATCTAACTTCGTATTTTATGCCTCCTATTTGGAAAAGAGAAAATAGGTCTAATTCTATAAATCCTAAGAAGAAGTATTTTCAAGGGAAAATTAGTATGCTTTGGAAAAAGTAATTTATTTTTCGAAAATAAGTGATAACAAGCTTTTCTATAAAATCTACAAGAGAAAGGATGAATTTATTTTATGCATACCGAAAAAATTGGTTTTATCGAAGCTGTTGCTTTAATTACCATTGTTATGATAAACAAAATAATTTTAAATACTCCAAAAGATATAATTGCTAACACTCGGACCATCCGCTTGTTTAAATGTAATTTACATTTCTGCAATTGCTTTTTTAGTTGTATTTTTAGTTGCTAAATTATTCAAACATTTTCCAGGACAGGATATTTTAGACATAAGCAATTTCTTAGGCGGAAAAGGCTTACGAGCTTTTATAGGAATTGCATATATTATTTTGTTATTAATGCTTACTACTACTATTATAAAAAATCTTTCAGAAACCTTAAGAATTATATACTTTAGAACTAGTCCTATACTATTTATAACTTTGTTTTTTATTGTTAGCAGTATTTTTTGCAACAGATTTTCTTTAAAAGTAATTGCTAAGGCTAATTTATTAATCTTCCCTATTATTTTTATAAGTATAATTATAATACTTGTTTCATCAATAAAAAACTTTATGCCTGAACGTATTTTCCCTATTTTAGGCTATGGTGTAAATAGCACATTTTTTTCAGGGCTTACAAATATATTTAGTTTTTCTGGCATATTATATTTACTATTTTTACCTCCGCTTCTCGATAAGCCCGAAAAGCTAAAGAAAATGTCGTTTATTGCTGTTTTAATATCAGCTGTTTATCTATTTTTAAGTGTTGCATGTCTTCTTCTTTCTCTTTCTTTTACAATGCATAGTGATGAGTCATTTTCTCTATATGTATTAACTAGGAATTTGGATTATGGAAGATTTATTCAAAGGGTTGATGCTATTTTCATTTTGGTATGGATTGTTGCAATAATTTCATATATAAATATTCCTATTTCATTAAGTATTTATATTTTTAAGAAATTAACTAATATTAGTGATACTAATTCAATTAATTATTCTATAAATTTGATAGTTTTAGCATTATCGTTGATTCCTGTAGAATACGCAATTTTTACACATTTTGTAGCTCCTACTGTTCAATACTCTTTTTTGATTTTATTTTTTGGAATAAGTTTGCCTGTTTTGATTTTGGCGTATCTTAAGAAGAAATATGTTCGTCTTTGTGCAAAAACTGAAAGGAATGGATTTTTATATGAAAAAAATAAGAATTATTAGTTTTATGTGTATTTTTGTTTTTTCCCTAACAACACTTTCTGGTTGCTATGATTCTCGTGGAATTGAGGATTTAGCTTATGTTACAGCTCTTGGAATTGATATAACTGATAATGATGTTTTATCTATTACCTTTCAGATTTCAATTCCTGGAACAAGCTCTGAATCTGGTAGTAGTCAATCAAGTAAAACTGAAAATACTACTGTTGAATGTAGTAGTATTGATACTGGTATTAGTTTGGTTAATAGTTATATTAGTAAACAGCTTAATTTGTCACATTGCAAGGCTATTGTTTTTTCTGAGAAGATTGCTAGCAAGGGGCTTAATAAATATATAGACACTCTTTCAAATAATGTTGAGATTAGGCCTGATTGCAATGTTATTATTTCAAGATGCACTGCTAAAGATTTTATTGAAAATGCAACCCCTTCAATTGAAACTTTAACTGCAAGATACTATGAAGTTGCTTTTAAGTCTAGTGAATATACTGGTTATACAACTTCAACTGAATTTGCTACTTTTGTTAATGATATTAAGAATTCTTTTATACAAGGTAGCGCTATTTTAGGCGGTATTAATAATGGTGAAAATAGGTTGGATAGAATGCCTTATGCTGAAATGGATGGGATTGATGGTGGTGCTGGTGATACTGGTGACGCTGGAAATACTGGGCGTACTGGAGTTGATGGTGCTTACAAGGCTGATGAAACTCCTATTGATGATGTAAATAATATTGAAACATTTGGTACAGCTGTTTTTCATGATGATAGATTAGTTGGTGAACTTACGGGGCTAGAAACTCTTTATTTATTGCTGATTAATGATCATATTGAAAGCTGCACCCTCTCTGTTCCAAACCCTTATGATAATAATTCAAGTGTTGATTTGTTTGTTAGAAAAAGTAAAAATCCGAAAATCAATGTTGATATTATAAATGGTTCACCTTTTATTACAGTTGATTTGTTCATTGAAGCACACGGACTCACTTTAGATAATAATATAGATTATACTTCTGTGGAAACAATACAGCTTCTTGAAAAATCTGCTGAAAATCATTTAAAATCAGAGGTTACAAATTTTTTGTATAAGACTTCTAAAGATTTAAATTCTGATATTTTTGGTTTTGGAAAATATGCTTTACACAAATATTTGACTTGGGATGACTGGATTAAATCGAATTGGAATGAAAATTATAAGAATTCATTTTTTGATGTGCATACTCATGTAACTGTTGTTTCAGGTTCTGAGTTTGATAAATCGCCTTAGATTTTTTTAGGGTTATGTATGTGTTATTTTTTATATGAATAATTTGCATAATTTGCAGGACCTAATAATCTGCAAACCTTGAAAATAATTAGGAAAGGACTGGAATTAATTATGTTTTTAAAACTTCTTGTTAATTTTTTTAGTATTATTATTTTAATAAAAAATTTATCCTATGCTATGTATGAGCATAGGATAAATAAGAATGCTATTGGTTCTGCTAGTATTTGTGTTACAAGCCTTTTGGGAGTTGCTATTTTAAATGTGGTTTTATTTTTTATTAATTTTTAATTTTTTATAATTATACTATTTTTTAATTTGGCATTTTTATATTACATTTATGTTATAACTTCAAAAAACTTTTTTGAAATCTCATTGTACTCGTGCAAATGAGATTCTTCTCATTTCTTTATTTGCTTCAACTACAATAATTTTCATTTTATCACCAATTTTAAATACTTCTCCACCGTCTTCTCCAATTAGTTGTTTTCTTTCTTCATCATATATAAAATATTCATCTCCTAAGTTTTCAAATCTTACCAAGCCTTCTACAGTATTTTCAAGCTCTACAAAAACTCCAAATGATGTGATATTAGAAATAATTCCTTCATATTCATTGCCGATTTTAGACTGCATATATTCTGCTTTTTTAATATCTATACTATCTCTTTCAACTTTTTGTGCAACCTTCTCTCTTTCTGATGATGTTTTTGCATATTTTGTAGCTTGTTCAGAATATTTTTCTATATCTTCATCTGATAGATTATAGTTTTTCTCTATATATTTTGAAATGATTCTGTGTATAAATAAATCTGGATATCTTCTTATTGGTGATGTGAAATGGCAATAATATTTACTTGCAATTCCAAAATGTCCTCTGTTTTCACTTTCATATTGGGCAATTTTTAGAGTTCTTAAAATAAGATTTGAAACTACCCTTTCTTCAGGCTTTCCTTTTACTTGTTCTAGCACTTCTGCAAATGCTTTTGGATGTATATTGTCTTTTCCCGCTTTAATTCTATACCCTAAATTCCAAATAAATGTGTTTAATTCCCTTATTTTTTCAAGTTCTGGTTCAGGGTGAACTCTGTATATAAATGGTGCTTCAAGCCAATAAAACTTTTCTGCAACAGTTTCATTTGCAATTAGCATAAATTGCTCGATTATCTCATTTGCAAATGTTATTTCATATTTTTTGACATCTACTGCAACTCCATTTTCATTTAAAATGATTTTGCTTTCAGGAATGTCTAAATCTAAACTACCTTCTTTTTCTCTTTTATTTTTTAGGATTGTTGCAAGCTCAGCCATTAGTTTAAAGTGATTAAAATATTTTTTATATTGCATTATTGATGCAAAATCAGTTTCTTCGGTATGTCTATCGATATTCTCTGACTCAAAATCAGCTTTTTCAACGTGTTTATCAATATCCTTTGATTCAAAATCAGTTTTTTCAATGTTTTTATCGATATCCTTTGATTCATTTTCAATATTTGCTATCACTTTTGAATCTATTAAATTAGTTTCATCAAAAGCTTTGTCTTGTACAAGCTTTTTCAAAATATTATAAACACCAGTATAACTCATTCTTTTTGTAACTTTTATAATACTTTTTCGTATATCTGAAGAAACAACTTGTCCTTTATCATTTATCTCCATAATAACAGATAATGCAAATCTATCTTGTCCTTCGTTTAAACTACAAATTCCGTTTGACAATTCCTTTGGAAGCATTGGTATAACTCTATCCATCATATATACACTTGTTCCTCTTATAATTGCCTCTTTATCAAGCTGAGAATTTTCTTTAACATAATTGCTAACATCTGCAATATGAACGCCTAAAACATAATTTCCATCTTCGTTTTTTTCAACATAAACCGCATCATCTAAATCTTTTGCATCTTCACCATCTATTGTAAATAATTCTTTTTCTCTTAAGTCTAATCTTTTTTTCAAATCACTTTCAGTAACATTAATTTCAAGAGATTTTGCTTCTTTTAAAACTGGCTCTGGGAATTCATAAGGTAAATTATATTCTTTTACAAGTGATAACATATCAATTCCAGCTTCATCTCTATTACCAAGAACCTCAATAATTTTACCTTCAGCCTTTTTCCCTTTTTGTGCAAATTTGGTGATTTTAACAACAACTTTTTGATTATTTTTTGCCTTAGCAAAATTGTTTTTTGAAATAAATATATCTGTTCCAAATTTCTTGTCATCTGGAACTACAAAACCGAAATTTTTGCAATTTTGAAATGTACCAACTATTGTATCTTTTTGATGTTTTAGAATTTTTATTATAATTCCTTCAAGATGTTGATTTGAGTCAGTATTTTTATTTTCTGAGATTTTTCCTGCGTTTTTTCCCGTGTTTTTTTCTGCGTCTTTTTCTGAGTTTTTATTTTGTTTTTTGGCTTTATTTTCTTTGCTTCCTTCTGGTAAGTCAATTACTTTCACTAATACTTCATCTTCATTTAAGGCATCGTTAATATTATTTCCCGAAATGAATATCTCTTCAGCAGAATCAGCTATTTGTACAAAGCCAAATCCTTTTTGATTTAATCTTAAAGTTCCTGTTTTATACAAACTGTTATCAACTAACATATATTTTCCTTTTTTAGTTGCTTGAATTTTATATTCATTTTCTAAATCTTTTAAAATTTGATGAAATTCAGCATATTTATCTTTTTGGACACCTAAAATAAACGCAATCTCTTTAGCCTTCATTGGAACATATTTTTCATCTGATATAAAATCTAAAATTATTTTTTTATTTTCTTCCATTATTTTTCACCTCTTTTTTCCTATTATCACGCATTATTACAAAAGTAGTAAACTAAAACTAGTTTACTACTTTACAACCAAATTATGCATTTCTAAAATTATATAACATTATATAACATATAAAACTCCAAGTACAACTGAAAGCACCATAAAACAAGCACCTAAAACTATAGTTGTTTTTTTCATTTTACCTTCTTTTGTTCTTCCTTTATTTTTTTCATAAAAATTACTTGTAGAAGAACCCATTATTGCTTCAGAAGCTCCATTTGCATCTTTAGTTTGTATTGTAGCTACTACTATTAAAGCTATACAAACAATTATATAAATTGCTAATACTATATATTTTAATACTGTCATTTTTACCCTCTCCATTCATATATTTTTTCCTGTGCTAATTGTAGCATATCTTTTTTTAAATTGCAAACATTTTCCAAATTTTATTAATTATATTTGCTAAAATAAACTACTAAAATCTAATTTTCTGTCTTCTAAGATTTGGGCGGTTCATATAAAAAGATTACGCAGTTTCTACATTATTACTAGATTTATTTCTAGCTCTCTTACTAACCCTACTAGAACTCTTACTGTTATTAATATACACCTTAGGTGGTTCCCCACTTTCAACAGTTTCTTTAGTAATAACACAAGTTTCAATATTAGGATTTGAAGGAATTTCAAACATAATATCTCTCATAATGTCTTCAAAAATTGCTCTTAACCCTCTCGCACCAGTTTTTCTTTCAATTGCTTTATCAACAATTGCCTCTAATGCTCCATCTTCAAATTCTAACTCAACATTGTCTAATTCCAATAATTTTTTATATTGTTTAACTAATGCATTACGTGGTTTTGTAACAATTTGGATTAATGCATTTCTATCTAAATCTTGAAGTGTTGCAACTATTGGTAATCTTCCAACAAATTCAGGAATCAAACCAAATTTTAATAAATCTTGTGGTAATAATTCACTAAAGACTTTTGCTTTATCAATTTCTTTTGCACTTTCTATTTTAGCACCAAATCCAATAGATTTTTTTCCTATTCTATCATTTATTAATTTGTCTAATCCCTCAAAAGCACCTCCACAAATAAATAAGATGTTTTCTGTATTTATTTGTATAAATTCTTGATGTGGATGTTTTCTTCCACCTTGTGGTGGAACTGATGCAACTGTTCCTTCAACAATTTTTAATAAAGCTTGTTGAACACCTTCACCACTAACATCTCTTGTGATTGATGGGTTTTCAGACTTTCTTGTTATTTTATCGATTTCATCAATATAGATAATTCCTCTTTCTGCTTTTGCAATATCATAATCTGCTGCTTGAATTAATTTTAGTAAAATATTTTCTACATCCTCACCAACATATCCTGCTTCTGTTAATGTTGTAGCATCAGCTATTGCAAAAGGAACATTTAAAACCCTTGCTAATGTTTGAGCAAGTAATGTTTTTCCACACCCTGTTGGTCCAAGTAATAAAATATTACTTTTTTGGATTTCAATACTATTACTATCATTGTTTTGTTCTAATATAAATTCGTTATTATTAATTCTTTTATAATGATTATATACAGCAACAGAAAGTGTTTTTTTAGCATCTTCTTGACCTATAACATACTCATCTAAAACACTTTTTATTTCGGCTGGTGTAGGTAATCTATCTCCTTCATTTACAGTATATGTCATGTCTGGGTCTTCATATAAATCTTCTTCAATTATATTATTGCACACGCCTATACATTCATTGCATATATATACACCTGGACCTGCAATAATTCTTTGAACTACATCTTGAGTTTTACCACAAAAAGAACATCTTATTGTTTGATTTTGATCTCTACTACTTGGCATTTTCTTGTTGTATGATATAAAAATCATACTCTCCTTTCTTGAAAAATTTAAATTATCTTTTGTTAATTAAGGTCTTTTTTCCATAATTCCATCAATTAATCCATATTCTAAAGCTTCTTGAGCAGTCATATAATTATCTCTCTCAGTGTCTCTGTTAATTACTTCTAATGGTTGACCTGTTCTATCACTTAATAATTTGTTTAATTTTTCACGAGTTTTTACCATATGGTCAGCATGGATTTTTATTTCAGTTGTTTGTCCTGAAAGTCCTCCACCACCTATTAATGGTTGATGTATTAATATTTCTGCATTTGGTGTTGCAAATCTTTTTCCTT
>CAMEHU010000047.1 GCA_945917765.1 uncultured Lachnospiraceae bacterium
TTAATTTTTGAAAAATGGGTACAAACGAAAAAATATACTTTACATAAATTTGACTAAATTAGAAAAAAGTTGTATAATTAAGATGTAATCGGTGTTTGCCGATTCAAAAATCCCTAGACTGTGACAAATGACATAGTAGAGGGTCTAACTTAATAATCCTAATAAATCTTTTCTTTAACAGTAAGATTGTATTAGGTCTACATATATTTTTATACGCATAAAAACCATTTACAAACAAGGAGGAAAAACCTATGAAAAAGAAGACCGTTACAATCAATCTGTTTTGGGTATTTTGTGCAATTACTATCATTGCAGCTGTTGCATGGAGTATCAAGTGTTTCAAAAACTCAGAGGGAGTTAGAGGCGCAGTTAAAAACTACAAACAGCTGATAGAAACTGTTGACTTAAACAATTATTCTACAGCCATTGACCAGATTGCCAATTACCCAGGAGAAGCAAAGCCTGTATATGATAGCATTCTGAAATCGTATAAGGAAAAAATCTCATATTTACAAGGCCTGGAAGGTGTTAAATCAGAGACATTAGTCACTGAAACATTAGCACTTCGCAATGCAATGAAGGAAGATATAAAAGAGCAAGATATATATAGTGCATGGGAAACCACATATTGGGAAGTGCCATTATGGGTTAACGTGTTCATTGTTATACTTTTGATCGGACTTATTGCTTATGAAGTAGATCTGGGTTTTGGCTTGGACTGGGAAATTTCACTACCCAATGTACAGAAAGAAAAGAAAGTAGATTGTTAAGCTAAAAAAGGCTCCATCTCGGAGCCTTTTTTATTATGGTGCGACGGGCATATCGCTTAGTTAATAGGTGAAAGCCAGTTCAATCAATTTTAATTATGTTTCTTACTAATCTCAGCATATTTCTTAAGTTTTTCATAAGCCAAATAATTAACAGATCCAGCAGGAAATCTACCATTACTATCTTTCTTACCAGCAGGAACCCCAGTCAATAACTCAATTCCTTCATCAATACTTGAAATAGCATAAATATGGAACTTCTTCGCTTTAACAGCCTCTAAAACATTATCAGCTAAATTCAAGTTTTTAACATTTTGAATAGGAATAATAACACCATGAGAACCATCTAATCCACGAGTTTGACAAATTTGGAAAAATCCTTCAATTTTCTCATTAACACCACCAATAGGTTGAATTTCACCTTTTTGATTAACAGAACCAGTAACAGCTAAAGCTTGATTAATAGGAACTCCAGATAAGCTAGATAAAATAGCATATAATTCAGTACTTGAAGCACTATCACCATCAACACCATTATATAATTGTTCAAAACAAATACTAGCAGTTAATGATAAAGGCATATCTTGTGCAAACATTTCTCCTAAATATCCACTTAAAATATATACACCTTTAGAATGTGTTGAACCAGATAAATCAACTTCTCTTTCAATATTAATAATTCCAGATTTACCAGTATAAGTATTTGCAGTAATTTTAGCAGGTTTACCAAAAGCATAATCACCAATACTCATAATAGTTAAACCATTAATTTGTCCAACTGCAGAACCAGATGTATTAATTAAAAGTGTATTATCTTTTATCATTTCTAAATATCTTGAATCATATTTTTTTATTCTTTCAACTCTTTCTCGTAAAGCTTTTTCAATATAATCACCACTAACAACTTTTGCTTTATCCATTTTTGCCCATGTTGCAGCTTCACCAATAATTTGAGATAAATCATTAAATCTAGTAGAAAGCTTTTCCTGGTCATCAGCAAGTCTTGATGAAAATTGCATTACTTTTGCAACAGCAGTTCTATCAAGAGGTAATAAATTTTCTTTTTCACAAAATCCATGTATAAAGCTTGCAATCTTATTCATATTTTCTAAGTTATTATCAGAAGTATCCTCAAATTCAACTTTAATTTTAAATAATTTTCTAAAATCTTCATCTAATGCAAGTAGAGTTTGATATATTTGTTCACTTCCAAGCAAAATTACTTTCAAATCTAAAGGAATAGGTTCAGGTTTTAATGAAATCATAACCATACTAGAGCGTTGATCAGCAGTATTTTCGATTAATAATTCTTCCATTCTCAAAGCTTTTTTTAGTGCTTCATAACAAATTCCATTTGCAACTAAATCTTTTGCTTGGAACATGATATATCCACCATTTGCCTTATGAAGAAGACCGGGTTTTAACATAGTATAATCAGTTTTTAAAGCTCCATAATAATTTTCATATTCTAATTTACCAAATATATTATGATATGAATAATCAGATTCCATTATAACAGGAGCACCTTCTTGTTCACTATTATCAACAAAAAGATTAACTCTATAATTTAACCAAGGTTTAGGCATTTCAGGTCTTGGACCAGGCATTTGTGGCCCAGCTTGTTCTTGTTGAGGTTCTACCAAGAAATAATCAATATTTTTCAAAATATCTTTTTTAATACTATCTAAAAATTTTGTTATTTTTTTATTTCTCTTAAATTTAGATTTAATATAATTAATATGTTGATTTACTGTAAGTAAAGCAATATTTGATTGCCATTCCTCTAATTTTTTTGCAGTTTGTTTTTCAATTTCCTTTATTTCACCAATGGCTTGAATAATTTGTTCTTGAACAATAGCAGATTTTTCTTCATATTGTTTTTTTATAGAATCATCAAGCTTTTCAAAATCTTCTTGTTCAATAGTTTTTCCATTTAGAATAGGCATCATATAAATACCATTTTGAGCAGACTTAACTTGGAAACCATATTTCTCAGAACTCTCATTTAATTTTGCCATCAAAATATTTCTTTTTTCCTCATATTCACCTTTAATAAGAGCTTTTTCTTTCTCAAAATCTTCATTATTAAAAGTATTTCTAATATCTATTTGAATATCTTTTATAAAAGTATCCATAGTTTCTTTAAATTCTTTACCTTGACCTGCAGATAACGAAACAGCAACAGGTTCGTTTGGATCTTCAAAATTATAAACATAACACCAATCACAAGGTGTTTTTTTCTTTTTTGAAACCTTTTTTAAATAATTTTTAGCATAACTAGTTTTTCCAACACCAGTAGGTCCTTCAAGATACATGTTATATCCTTTTATATCAACATTTACACCAAATTCTAATGCCTTAATTCCTCTGTCCTGGCCAATACCAGAAACCATAGGAGCTAATTCAGCTGTTGTATCAAAATCAAACAAATCTGGATTACACATCATTTTTAATTGTTTGTATGATAATTCATTTCTTTTTTTCATTTGTTCCTCCTTGTGGAAAAGCTAAAGAAAACAATAATTAAATAAAATGCTTTTCCGAAATTTTTATTTATATTATAACCAAAAATGGCTAGTTGAAACATTTGGGGACGGTCTTATTTTGTTTCAAATTTGAAACATTTCGGGACGGTCTTGTTTTGTTTCATTTTTTAAACACTTTTAAACACTTTAGAATCAATCTATTTAGAATCAATCTATTTAGAATCAATTCATATAGAATCAATTCATATGATTGTTAGATGTCTATATTAATCAACTTATCAAAAGTTGCATTATTATTGCATTATCAGTTCCATTATAATATTTTTCTCTTTTAGCAATTTGCTCAAAACCAAATTTTTTATAAAGCTTAATTGCAGGAACATTATTTTCATTAACCTCTAAAGTTATTTTTTTAACATTATTGGATTTAGCATAATTAATAATAGAACTAAATAAAGCAGAACCAATACCTGAATTTCTAGAATCTTTTTTTGTTACTATATTCATAATATCTGCTTCGTCCAGAACAGTTTTTATCCCAGCAAATCCAACAATACTATTATTTATTTTTGCAACAATATAATAAGAATTATTGTTTTTCAATTCATTTTTTAAAGTTTCAGAATTCCAAAAGTCATCAAAATCAGATATGAGAACGCTTTGTATTTCTTCAAAATCTGTAAGTGACATTTCAGAAATTTCAATAATAGAATTATTCATTTTTAATCATCCTTATTTTTTAGAATTTTCTAAATTAATTTCAGCTTGAGATTTTTTTAAATAAATAGGTGATAGTGTATATTCAGGTTCATAACTTGAACTTTTATATTTATCAAAAGCAGATTTTCCGATACTAATGCTTGTTTGGATATTATCATTTTCACTTGCAAAATTACAATTATTTAATTGATTTGTTATTAAAGTTTGATGAACTACTGAACCATCACCAACAAAAGTTATCATTTTATCAGAATATTGTTTTAAAATATCGATAACATTATTTATTGAATCAGAGATAGGTTCACAAATAACTTTATAAGTTTCATTTTTCAATTTATATAATCCAAAATAAACATTATCATGTTTTGCATCTATTACAGAAGCGATTAACCCTTCTTGTTTAATGTTATAAGCAAGAGACTCTAATGAAGTTACTCCGATTATTGGAATGTTTTTTACATCTGCAAATGCTTTTACTGTAGAAATTCCAATTCTAATTCCTGTAAAAGAACCAGGACCTTGTCCACATGCAAGTAAATCAATATCATCTAATGAAAGATTAGCTTCTTTAAGTATGTCATCTATTAATGGCATAAGTTTTTGAGAATGTGTTTTCTCATCATTATTATGTTTTTCAATTATTACTGTTTTATCTTCTAAGATTGCAACTGAGCATATGCTTGAAGATGTGTCTATTGCTAGAATTTTCACTTTTTTCCTCCTTATAATTGTAGAGTGGTTATATTACTTCGAAATTATGTATTATAAAAACGAATTAATAATTGGTAGATTAGCCAAAAACCACAATATAATAATTAGTTTAATTTAAATTGTCTAAAATGTTTCTAGAATTATCACCATTAGCAATTAGTTCTAAAACTCTATAATTCTCATTTTCTTCATCTTTTGTGAAGTTTATTTTAATATAATCATTAGGCAAAATGTCTTCAATAATTTCGCCCCATTCAATAATGCAAATACCGTTATTTAAATATTCTTCTCCACCAATTGCATAGAATTCATCACTATCAGCTAATCTATACACATCAAAATGATAAATATTAGTTTCATCTTTATGATATTCATTAACGATAGTAAATGTAGGACTTGAAATTTCATCTTCTAATCCAAAATGTTTTAAAACACCTTGAGTAAATTTAGTTTTTCCAGAACCTAATTCACCTGATAAAACGATAATATCTCCATTTTTTAATAGTGAAGCAAGATTATTTGCAAATTCAATTGTGTCGTTTTCACTTTTTGATACAAATTTGTTCATAATTCCACCTTTTTTGTCATAAATTTCTTACTTTATTTTATATTAAATATGTTGGTTTGTAAAGGAAAAAATGGAAATTTTAAATTGGGGACGGAGAAAATTTTAAAAATTTAAAATTTTCTCCGTCCCCAATTTAAAAAACATTGCTAAAACCCAAAACATATGCTAAAATATACACATATAAATTAGGAGGAAATAAATGGAAGATAGAAAAAAATACATCAGAAATTTTAGCATTATAGCACATATAGATCATGGAAAGTCAACACTTGCAGATAGATTAATTGAAATGACAGGAGTACTTTCTAAAAGAGAAATGGAAAGTCAAGTCTTAGACAATATGGATATAGAGCGTGAAAGAGGAATTACAATAAAATCTCAAGCAGTTCGTATGCTATATAAAGCTAAAGATGGAAAAGAATATGAATTTAATTTAATAGATACACCAGGACATGTCGATTTCAACTATGAAGTATCAAGAAGTTTAGCTGCATGTGATGGTGCAATTTTAGTTGTAGATAGTAGCCAAGGTGTTGAAGCGCAAACTCTTGCAAATGTGTATTTAGCATTAGACAACAACCTTGAAATTCTACCAGTTCTAAATAAAATAGACCTACCAAGCGCAAGACCTCAAGAAATAAAAGATGAAATTGAAGATATAATAGGGATTCCAGCACAAGATGCACCATGTATATCAGCAAAAACTGGACTAAATGTAGATGAAGTTTTAGAAAGAATAGTTACAGATATACCAGCACCAACAGGAGACGAAAATGCAGATTTAAAATGCTTAATTTTTGACTCAATTTATGATAACTATAAAGGGGCACTAGCATATGTAAGAGTTAAAGATGGAACAGTAAAAGTAGGAGATGAAATATTATTAATGGCTTCAAACAAAGTATTTACTGTAACAGAAGTAGGATATTTCGAGCCAGGAAGTTATGTGCCAACTGAAAAGTTAGAAGCAGGTGAAGTTGGATATATTGCAGCAAGCATTAAAACACTATCAGACATTAGAGTTGGTGACACAATTACATTAAAAGAGAAACCAGCAAAAGAACCACTACCTGGATACAAAAAGGTAAATCCAATGGTTTATTGCGGATTATATCCAATGGATGGAAGCGAATATGAAAATTTAAAAATAGCATTAGAAAAATTAAAACTAAATGATGCAGCACTAGAATATGAACAAGAAACATCGGCCGCATTAGGATTTGGATTTAGATGTGGATTTTTAGGATTATTACATTTAGAGATAATTCAAGAAAGATTAGACAGAGAGTTTGATTTAGCATTAATCACAACATCTCCATCAGTTATTTACAAAGTTCACAAAACAGATGGACAAGTATTGGAACTATATAATCCATCAGATTTACCAGTTCCAAATGAGATTTCATACATTGAAGAACCATTTGTGTCTGCAGAAATTATAACTCCAAAAGAATTTGTTGGAGGAATAATGGAAATTTGCCAAAACAGACGTGGTGTATATATCGACATGAAGTATTTAGACGCAAATCGTGTAACATTAGTTTATGAACTACCATTAAATGAAATAATTTATGATTTCTTTGATAGCTTAAAATCAAAAACAAAAGGATATGCATCATTTGATTATGAATTTAAAGAATATAGACGATCAGATCTAGTAAAATTAGACATTCTAGTAAATGGAGAAAATGTAGATGCATTATCATTCATAGTTCACAGAGATAGCAGTTATGAAAAAGGAAAGAAAATGGTTGAAAAATTAAAAACAGTTATACCAAGACAATTATTCATAATACCAATTCAAGCAGCTATTGGCGGAAAGATAATTGCAAGAGAAACAATTTCAGCAATGAGAAAAGACGTTCTAGCAAAATGCTATGGTGGAGATATTACAAGAAAGAAGAAATTATTAGAAAAACAAAAACGAGGAAAGAAAAAGATGAGACAAATTGGTAATGTTGATATTCCACAAGAAGCATTTTTAAGTGTACTTAAGCTTAATGATTAGGATTAATGCACAATTGGGGACGCGTCCCTGCTGGACACAATTGGGGACGGACTCAAAGTGTGTCAAAAATGATACCAAAATGGACAGTCATCAAGGAGGAAAAATGAAAAAGAAAATATTTATTAGTATAATAGTAATATTAGTTATTTTAATTTGTTTAGCAAATATTATCTGCCCGTTTGCAGGAGGGAAAATGAAAAAATTAGTTGATGAAAATGGAAATGTTATTGAAGGTAGTATTTCAGAAAAAATATGGTTAGATACTGATGGAACCAAATTAGGCTTAATAATTAAAAGTGAAAATCCAAATAATCCAGTATTATTAGTTTTGGGCGGAGGTCCTGGCATTCCAGAATATTTGCTGGAAGATATATATGATTCACATCTATACAAATATTTCACAGTATGTTACATAAATTATAGAGGAACTGGACTTTCATATGACAAAAATATAAATAAAGAATCTTTAACAAGTGAAAAATATTTTGAAGATGCAATCACTGTTACAAATTATTTAAGAGGAAGATTTAATAAAGAAAAAATATATTTAATGGGTCATTCTTTTGGAACATATATTTCACTAAATGTTGTACAAAAAAATCCAGAATTATATGAAGGCTATATTGCAATGAGTATGTGCGTTGATCAAAAAAAATCAGAAAAAGTGGCATATGACTATATGATGGAACAATACGAAAAAAGTGGAAAAACAAAAAAAGTGAAGGAACTAGAAAAATATTCAAGTATTTTTGAGAATATAGAGAAAATTGATCTTCAAGACAAATTAACACAAGATTATTTCCGTTCAGCAAGGGATAAAGATATGCATGAATTAGGAATTGGAACTACACATGAAATGAAATCTGTTATATCAGGAATATTCTTACCATCTTTCAAAATGCAAGAATTTACAGTTGGTGAAAGAATAAATATATGGAAGGCAAAAAAGGCAACAGAAAACTGTCCAGTAATAATTGACTCATTTAATTTTAATGCTTTTGAAACAATAAAGAAAATTGAAGTCCCAATTTATGTTTTTGCCGGAGTATACGATTATACAACAGAATATTCTTTACAAAAAGAATATTTTGAAATGCTAGAAGCTCCAGAGAAAAAATTCTACACATTCAAAAATTCTGCTCACAGTCCTTTATTTGAGGAAAATGAAAAGGCTATTAATATTATTAAAAGTGATATTTTATAATATATAGAAAATTGTTTTACTAAAAGTATCACTAGAAAGGGAATTTTAAAATGCAAGAGTTAAAGATAAATGGAATTTATAAACACTTTAAAGGAGATTATTATTTAGTTGTAGACGTTGCAAATCACTCAGAAACAAAAGAACCATATGTTGTATATAGAAGATTATATGGAGATGGAAGTTTATGGATAAGACCACTAGACATGTTCTTAAGTGAAGTTGATCATGAAAAATATCCAAATGTAGAGCAAAAATATAGATTTGAATTACAAAATATAGAGAGTGTTGCAAAGAAATTTGGTAAATAAAGAAAGCTAAAATACTGGATATAGAATAATTATTGAAAGATAATTTGATAAGGAGTAATAAATGAAAATAGGAATTGATTTAGATGGAGTAGTATTTAACACAGAAATGTTATGGTCAACATATGCTGAATTATATGATTGTATAGAACTTAATAGAAACAGTGTTATAACAAAAGAAGAACCTAGATTTCAAGAAAGATATGATTGGTCAGATAAAGATAAAGAAGCATTTTTAGATAAATATGCTGATATAACAGAATTTGATATGATGCCAGGAGCAAAACAAGTAATTAATATGCTAAAAGAAGAAGGACATGAGCTTGTTGTTATAACAGCAAGAGGTGCAATTTCAAATCAAAAAGAAGGAGCAAGTATTGCTGCCCAAAAACTTGAAACTGAAGGAATAAAATTTGATAAATATTATTGGAAACAAAAAGAAAAAATAGATATTTGTCAAATGGAAAAAATAGATGTGATGATTGATGATAATTATCATATTTGTGAAGCAATCAGAGATGCTGGAATCCCAGTAATATATTTTAATTCATTAAGTAGAAAACATATTGAAGAAAAAGATGGGTTAAAAGAAGTATCAAACTGGGGAGAGGTATATAGAGTAATAAAAAGTCTTAAATAATATAAAAACAATTTTTACAAATTGTTAAAATGTATACATTTGAAAATACCATAGAAGTTTAATCAAAAGATAAAATGTTTAAAAATGGAGGTACAAATGAAAGAAAAAGGAATTATTCTTCCAATATTTTCACTTCCAAGTAAATACGGAATTGGTGATTTTGGAAATGAAGCATATGAATTTATTGATATATTAAGCAATAACAATATAAAGTATTGGGAAATATTACCGATAAATGCATGCCGAAAACTTCCATATGCACCAATAAGTTATTATACTTTAAATGAAGATTATATTTCACCAGATAAACTACAGGAAAAGGGTCTGATAAAAAATCCACAACAAAGAGAAATAAGTAGTAAAGCAATATATGATGATTATAAAGAAAAATATTTTATTGAAGCATTTAATAATTTTAGTATAGATGAAAAATATATAGAATTTATCAAATCTGAAGAAATTAATCAATATGCAGAATATATGAGCTCTATAAAAGGATTAAATAAAAATTATTATTTGTTTTTACAATATATTTTATTTGAACAGTGGAATAGTATAAAGGAATATGCAAATTCGAAAAATGTTGAAATAATTGGAGATATGCCGATTTATCCAGCATTTGATTCTGTGGAGACTACATTTAATTTGAAATATTTTCAAACAGAAGCGGGTAATTTTAAATTTGAAGCTGGAACACCACCAGACTTTTACAGTAAAACAGGACAAAAATGGAATACTCCAGTATACAATGTTCAAAAAATAAAAGAAGATGGTTTTTCATATTTAATAAAAAGATATAATTATTATTTAAAGCTATTTGATAAAATAAGAATTGACCATTTTAGAGGATATGATTCTTTCTATAAAATACCTATAGGAGAATTAGGAACACAAGGATATTATGAAGATGGTGTAAGTTATGATTTTTTTAATGAATTATTTAAAAATCAAGATATTACGCCTGAAAAATTCATAGTAGAAGACTTAGGAGATATTAGAAAAGAAACAATTGAATTACGAGATTTTTATGGATTTACAGGACAGAAAATGCTACAAACATCAATTGATTTAGAAAAAATGATAGATAATTACAATATAATAGATAATATTATGGTTTTGCCAGGAAATCACGATTCAAGTACTGTTTGTTCATGGTATAATAATCTAGATTATAAAGATAAAGAAAAACTAAAAACTTTTTTACAAAATAACAATTGCTTAGATTCAAATATTAATTATGGATTAATTCAATATTGTTTCAAAAGCAAATCGAAAATTATTATGGTTACAGTACAAGACATTCTTGAATTAGATGATGATTCAAGAATTAATATTCCAGGTGTAACTAATTCTAAAAATTGGACATGGAAATTGAAAGATTTTAGTGATTTCAGAAAAAATATAATAAAATATAGAGAACTATCATAAACAACAAAACTAATAGGAGGTTGTTAATTATGTCAGTTAAAATAATTTATTTTGTTCATGGAACAACAACAGATAATTTAGAGCATAAAGCATCAGGTTGGGAACAAGGTCAATTGAGTTCAAAAGGTATTGAGCAAGTATTAAATTTAAAAGAAATACTAAAATCAAATGAAATCATTGACTTTAGTAAAATTGATTTGGTAATTAGTTCAGACTTGAAAAGGGCAATTGATTCTGCAAATTATTTATTTGAAGGCGAAAAAGAAATATTACATGATGAGAGAATTCGTGAATGCAATTATGGTGAGTTAAGTTTGAAAGATAATTCATTAGTAAAATATGAAGAACATATAGAAGAACCATTTCCAAATGGTGAATCATTAAAAGATGTTGAAAAAAGAATGAAAAATTTTACTAATTATTTATTAGAAAAATACAATGGAAAAACAATTGCTTTAGTTGCACATAAAGCGCCTCAACTTGCATTAGATGTAATAACTAAAGGAATGACATGGCAAGAAGCGATAGATAGTGATTGGAGAAAAACAAAAAATTGGCAACCTGGATGGATGTATGAAATTAAATAGTATTGTAAAATGCTTAATTTCTATCAATACAATATTGATAGTTTAAAAATAAAGATGTTAAAAAAATAAACAAGAATAATATAAATTGATGAAAGGATAAGTTATGAATAAAAAAAATAACAAAGAAGAAAAACAATACCAAGACCAAGTAGAAGGCAGAAATGCTGTTATAGAATTATTAGAATCAGGAAGAGATATTAATAAAATATTCGTAAGTAATGGAGAAAAAAATGGTTCAATAAACAAAATACTTGCTTTAGCAAAAGAAAAAAGAGTTATTGTATCAGAAGTTAATAGAAGAAAACTAGAAGAAATGGCTACAACAGACAATCACCAAGGTGTAATAGCAATTGTGCCACCTTTTGAATATTGTGATATAGATGATATTTTAGATTGTGCTAAAAATAGACATGAAGATCCATTTATTTTAATTTTAGATGGGATTGAAGATCCACATAATTTAGGGGCAATTATCAGAACAGCTGAAACAGCAGGAGTTCATGGAATAATTATCCCTAAAAGAAGAGCAGTAGGTGTAAATAGTACTGTTGCAAAAGTTGCAACTGGAGCTGTTGAACACATGAATATAGCTCGTGTAAATAATATTAATGAAGCAATAAGATATTTAAAAGAAAATGGTGTATGGATTTGTGGAACAGATATTGACACAAATACATATTATTATGATCAAGACCTAACAGGTTCAATCGGAATTGTAATTGGAAGCGAAGGTTTTGGTATGGGAAAATTAGTAAAGGATAATTGCGATTTTCTTGTTAAAATTCCTATGAAAGGCAAAATAACATCTTTAAATGCATCAGTGTCTACAGGAATAGTTGTTTATGAAGCTGTAAGACAACGCTCAAAATAGGTACTATTAATTTAAGATATAAATAGGAGGAATAGTTTGAACAAAAAAAGAATATTTTCAATAATATCTGTTTTTATTATTGTAATAGGATTAGTAATCTTATATATAAAAACAGATTTATTTAAAACAAAAGAACAATTATTTTGGAAGTATTTGTTAATAGAAAAAGATGAAATAGCAAGCGTTATTTCAGATAAAGATATGGAGCGATATAGTAATGAATTAAAAAAATCTACTTATATAAAAGAAGGAAATATTTTAATTGAAAGTGAAAACAAACTTATTAATCCTGTTAATATTAAAATATCTGAAAAAGGAAATAAACAAATAGATTGTAAAAATATTTCAATAGATTTAAATTATAATGATAAAAATATAGGAAGTACTAATATTATAAAAGATGATAATTATTATTTTGTAAAAAATGAATTATTAGGTTCTAAATATATTGGAATTGAAAATGCAGGTTTAAGACAAATTGCTAATGATTTTGGATTAAACAATACAGATCTTATTCCAGACAAAATAAGAGATATTGATTGGGTCGATTTCTTTTATATTAATGATAGCGATTTAAGGTATATTTTGAAGAAATATATACCAATTTGTAGAAAATATGTAAAAAATAAAGATTATATAAAGAAAGAAAACGTTAAATCAGACAATTATATGAAAGATTTGACTGTTTATGAATTAGAATTATCAGAGAGACAAATAAAGAATGTTATTACTGATGTATTAGATAATATATATAATGATGACAGAACACTTAAAATTATAACTAAAAAAATAAGCATAATTGATGATGAAAGTAAATATTGTAATGTGGATAAATTAAAAGAAAAAATCAAAGAAATTTCAAATTATTTCCATAATAAAGATGTAAATAATGAAAAGTTTCTTTCTATTATAATATATAAAAAAGAAAATAATGTCGTAAAAACAGAAATTGTGTTAAAAAATGATAGAACACTTAGCATTGAAAAAAAGAATGAAAATGAGATAGTGTTAAAACAATATAATGTAGAAAATTTAAAAATCGATTTAAATAGTTTGTCAGGAATTGCGGAAACAATTTTAAACTATATAAGTGAAGTTACATATAATAAAAGAATGGAAGATGATAAAACAATTAATGTAAAACTCAATATAATATGTAATTTTGGTGTAGAAAATATTACATTTAAATATAATTATGTAGAACAAATTAACAATAATGTTGAAAAAATACTTAGAAAAAGTGATATAGAATTTATAGATTTAAAAAAATACAATAAAGAAATGCTAGAATCTACGCTTCAAAAAGCGCTAAAATTCGACAGTTTTCAGCCTGGAAGAAATTACTATAAAATTTTTTAAAAAAAGTTTGAAAAAAGTGTTGACATTTTAGTTGGACCGTGGTAATATAAATATCGTTGCTGAGGCAACAGAATAACACAAAAAATGATGAAAAAACAACACAAAAAAATATTTAAAAAAAGTTTGAAAAAAGTGTTGACAAGACATCAAAAAAGTGTTAAAATCAAAATCGTCTTCTGAAGAAAACGAAGACGAAAAAGTACATTGAAAAATAAACAATAAACCTTTAGAGAACAACCAAAAGCGGTA
>CAMEHU010000048.1 GCA_945917765.1 uncultured Lachnospiraceae bacterium
GTTAAAGTTTTCTGTTGTTAATTTTTGAAAAATGGGTACAAACGAAAAAATATACATTAAAAACTATTGACTTTTGGAGTATTATACTATATAATAGTAAACATTCACTTTATGAAAATATATACGAAAGGATGAAGAATAATGAGAATTAAAGTGAGTATGAGGCTGTTAAACAGTATTTACGGAGTGGGCAATGTTAAGACCCGGACTATAATGTGTGGAGTTCTTAGTTCTGAACAGATGGAAAAGTTTACCGACAGGTTTAGCAACCTAGATAAACTTGCAGAGGCTAAGGATGCTGACATCATTAATGTAATGGGGGACGTTGTTAATACTACTACATTAAAGAGAATTAAATCTGTAATGGAGGAGTATTATACACAGCTTACTTACTATGACACTCTGACAGGAATGCCTTCAGAGGTTTTACCAGTTCAGAGAGTTGCATGGGGCAGATTGATTGATGATACAAGTACTTATGGTACATCTATAAGTGGTTTGCAGAAGGCTATTAATAAATGCCCAGACAAGGTAAAGAAGTTTATTCGCTTACGTTATGGTATTAACAAAAATCAGAAAAACTACTCATATGCCGAAATATCCAAAAAAATCGATGTTCCAGTTTGCGAGCTTGATGAATTCGAGGTTAAGGCATTAAACACTTTCACTGAAACTGTTTTAAGTTCAAGAAAGTAAATCCTTTAAAGGTTCTGCTGAATTGCAGAACCTTTTTCTAATTATTTTAAAGTTTGTGTTTGAATATATTGAAATTATTTAGGAAGAATTTGTATAGAGTATCTTTATAAAAAATAGATTGATTCAGAGGAGAAAAAGTCGTCAAGTGAAAAATTAAACGCAATTCTGTAAAGTAAACGCAATTTGTAAGAAAAAAGCAAAATTATAATATAAAAAAATAGTTGCTATTTCAAAAAAAATGCAGTATAATATTGCATAAGTATCAAATGCTTAAATAACAAAATATTATAAAAGATAGGGGGAATCTTAATGAAAATTTACAATTCATTAACAAGAAAAAAAGAAGAATTTAAACCAATTGAAAAGGATAGCGTGAAAATGTATGCATGTGGAATTACTGTATATGATGACTCACATATTGGCCATGCAAGAGCGTCAATCACTTATGATATGATATGTTGTTATTTAAGATTTTTAGGATACAAAGTAAAATATGTTAGAAATTATACTGATGTTGATGACAAAATAATTGCAAGAGCAAATGCTCTAAATATGAATGCTTTAGATTATTCAGAAGACAGAATTAAAGCAGCAGAAGAAGTTTTTGCAAAACTTGGAGCAGATTTTCCAGATATAAAATGTAAAGCATCAGAAAATATTGACAATATAATTGATTTTGTAAGTAAATTAATTGAAAAAGGATATGCATATCCAACAGAAAAAGGCGATGTATATTATAGTGTTAAGAAATTTAAAAATTATGGAAAACTATCAAATATAAATACAGATGATTTGTTAAACGGCGTTAGAAAAGATGTTGAAGAAGGTAAAAAAGATCCATTAGATTTTGCTGTTTGGAAATCAGCAAAACCAGGAGAAATTTCATGGAAATCACCATGGGGAGAAGGAAGACCTGGATGGCATATTGAATGCTCATGCATGGTATTACATAATTTAGGTGAAACAATTGATATACATGGTGGTGGAAAAGATTTAATATTCCCACATCATGAAAACGAAATTGCACAAAGTGAAGCTTTAACAGGAAAACCACTTGCAAATTATTGGATTCATAATGGTTTAATAAAAATAAATGGTCAAAAAATGAGCAAATCATTAGGAAATTCTTTAACAATTAAAGAAGCATTAGAATTATATAATCCTGAAGTTGTAAGATATGCGATAGTTTCTAAAAGCTATGCAGCAGATATAGATTTAGGTGAAAGTGAATTTGCATTAGCTGAAAAACATTTATATTATTTCTATAATACTATAAATGCAATCGATAAATTTTTAGAACAAAATACAGAAATGAAAGAAGTAGAAAATGAAGTTGCTGATGGAATTGAAGCTAAATTCAGAGAAGCAATGGATGATGACTTTAATACACCAGTTGCTGTTGCAAATTTATTTGCAGATTTTAAATATGTTAATAATTTATTAAAAGATAACAAAGTTCCAGCTGATGAAAAGGCATATATTTTAAATAAAATTAAAAGTGAAATTATAAGATTATATAATATCATAGGAATATTTAAAGAAGATGTGCAAGGATTGATTAATGATTTAAGAAATAAATATATTAATAAACTTGGATTAGATGTTTCTGAAATTGAGAAGAAGATTGAAGAAAGAGCAACAGCTAAAATAGAAAAAAATTATGAATTAGCTGATAGTATAAGAAATGAACTTGATGAAAAAGGGATTATTTTGAATGATTCAAAAGAAGGAACTGTTTGGGATATAAAAGAGTTGAATTAGAAAAAGATAAGTTTTAAAAAGGGATAGGGATTTTTTATTGAAAAAGTTTCTATCCCTATTTTAAAAAATTATATAAAAAAGTGTAGACAATTTTGAATATTAAATATATAATAAAACCATCATAGTTTATGGAGGTGAAACTAATGAAGAAAACTTTAAAAATTTCTGCACTTTTAATGGTTGTAGCTATTATGTTATTAGCATTAACAGGATGTGGTAAAAACAAAATAGTTGCTACTAAATCTACAAGTGGTGAAAATTCTATGTTTGGTGCATATGATGAAAAAATCGAAGTAACTTTCAAAAAAGACAAAGTTGATAAAATCGTATGGACGATGGAATTCAAAGATGAAGAAACAGCTAAATCTATGTCAGGATTATACCAAATGGCTTCATCTGAATTAAAAGACTTAGAAATTAAACAAGATGGTAAAAAAGTTGTTTTAACTATGGGAGCTGAATCTTTTGCTAGCCAATCTGATTTAAAGGATGAAGATTTATCAAGAGATAAAATCATCAAAGAGTTAGAAGAACAAGGTTACACAGTTAAAAAATAATTTTACATAAAAGACATTAGAAATTGATTCTAATGTCTTTTTTTACATTTTGAGACATTCCGGGACGGTCTTTTTGGTCTCAAAAAATTCGTTAAAAATCACAAAAATATAAAAATCACAAAAATATAAAAAACTATTGACATAATTCAGCCGAAAGATTATAATACCAATTTATAGAGAGATACCTGTTCCCATTCCGAACACAGAAGCCAAACTCTAATAATAAGTAGAGGAGGATTTAGCATGGATAAGGAAACATTTTTAGAAGAGGAAAAAAAGCTAAAAAGTACGGTAGAAAAAATTACAGAAGAAGAAAAATCCATTGAAGATGCATTAAGCAAATCTGATATGAATTATGATATGGAAAATTTGGCAAAAGGTTTAGTATTGCAAATGTATGTTAACAAATTGGCAAATATGAAAAAGCTTAAAAATACTCCATATTTTGCTAGAATGGATTTTAAAGAAAATGAAAAAAACAAAGAAACATTTTACATTGGTAAGCTATCTGTTCTGGATAGTAAAACTTTGGAGCCTATAGTAGTAGACTGGAGAGCTCCGATTTCAAATCTTTATTACGAGGGAAAAATTGGTAAAGCAAGCTACAAGGCATTAAATGAGAAAATTGAAGGAGAGATATTTCTAAAAAGACAATATATAATTGAAAATCAAAAACTTAAGAAATATGTTGATATCAATGTTACAGGAAATGATGAATTACTTCAAAATGCTTTAGAGGAAAAAGCTGATGACAGGCTTAAAAATATTGTTGCTACAATTCAAGATGAGCAAAACAGAATTATAAGAGCACCAATTAATTCGCCTTTAATAGTTCAAGGTGTTGCAGGTAGCCGGAAAGACTACAATTGCACTTCACAGAATAGCGTATTTAATTTATAATTATGAGAAACAGTTTAGACCAGAAGAATTTATGATTATTGCGCCAACAAAATTTTTTCTAAATTATATTTCCAACATACTTCCTGATTTAGGAGTAAATGATGTAAAACAATATACATTTGAGGATTTTGCTTATGATGTTATTGGTAAGAGATTAAAGATTTCTGATAATAATGAAAAATTAGTTATGATTGTAAATAATGATATTGCAAAGGAATATCAAGGTAAAGTTGATGTTATTTTACAAGAATCTAAATTTAAATCATCAATTTTGTTTAAGAAGGTTATTGATTATTATTTAAAATATATTGAGGCAAACTTTATACCAAAAGAGGATTTCAGCTATGGTGGAAAAACTATAATGAGTTATGAAGATATTAATGAGTTGTTTATTAATACTTATAGTATGTATAATTTTTCTGCAAGGATAAATGAAATTGAGAAAAATCTTATTTATGAATTTAGGAAAAAATCAGAAGAAATTGTTGATGAATTGAAGAAAAATAGAAGCTTGGCTGTGGAAGGGCTTTCAGGCGCTGAACGTGTCGAGGTTTATGAGCACTTTGAAAAAGAGATTAAGCTTATTGAGAAAGATTATAAGAAGATAGTTAAAGAATATTTGAAGAAAATGCCTAATAAGAGTTGTTTGGATTATTATGGAGATTTTCTGAGACAGTTGGGGACGGACTTGTTTCGTTTCAAAAATGAAACATTTGGGGACGGTCTTAAATGTTTCAAAAATGAAACAAAAAAAGACCGTCCCGGAATGTTTCAAGATGTTTCATTAGAAGTTATAAAATATCTAAAACAATCAACACTTGAAAATTTAAGCAAAAACGAAATTGCATTTGAAGATTTAGCACCACTTATGTATCTTCAATATAAAATAAATGGGATAAAAGAAAAGGCAAGAGTAAAACATGTTGTAATAGATGAAGCACAGGATTATGGTGAGTTTCAGTTTGATGTATTAAAAACAATTCTAAATAGTAATTCAATGACAATATTAGGAGATATAGCACAAGGGGTACATTATTATAGAGGAATTGAGAATTGGCAGAGGTTCATAGATGTTGAGTTTTCAGATGTTGATGCAACATATACAACTTTAAAGAAAACATACAGAACAACTAAAGAGATTATGGATGTTGCAAATTCAGTAATAAGCAAGTTGCCAGATTATGAAAAAGAATTTATTGTATTTGGTGAACCAGTTATTGATAGAAAAAATTCAATTAATATTCAGGAAAAAGAAAATTTTACAGATTTGGTAGAATCAATTAATCAGAGAATTAATGAATATCTTAATAATAATTATAAATCAATTGCAATAATTGGAAAAGATATGAGCGAATGTAAGGAGCTTGAAAAGAAAATTAGCAAAATCAGAAATGATGTAAAACTAATTCAAGGAAAGGATTCAGAGTATAATGCGGGAATCTCAATAGTTCCATCATATTTGGCAAAGGGATTGGAGTTTGATTGTGTAATTATAGCAAATGCGAATAAAGAGAAATATGAAGATAATAGTTTGGATAAGAAATTGCTATATGTTACTATTACAAGGGCTATGAGCAAGTTGGATGTGTTTTTCGTTGGAGAAATGACAGAGTTGTTAAAATGAAAAATTTCAAGAAGAGATTGACCATATATTGTAGAATCAAAAATTAATTAGTAATTGATGAGTGTGAAAGGAGCAATGTAAAATGAGTGAGATTGAAAAAAGAGATTTATATGATGAAAATAGAAATTTAACAGGAGAAACAATATACAAAGGAGAAGAAATTCCTGAAGGAAAATACATAAATGTAGTTTTGGTATTTATACAGAACTCTGAAGGAAAATTTTTAATTCAAAAAAGAAGTGAAAGAAAAAACGGAAAATATGCCACAACAGGAGGACATCCAAAATCAGGAGAGACAAGTATTCAGGGAGTTATTACAGAAGTTAAAGAAGAAATAGGTTTAGATATAGAGCCACAAGACTTAATTCTATACTATGGTGGAAGACAAGATTCTGAAAGAGTATTTTGGGATGATTATTATATAAAAATGGATATACCAAATATTGAAGAATTAAAGCTTCAAGAAGAGGAGGTTGCATCAGTACATTGGTTTTCTGTTGAAGAAATTAATCAGTTAATGAAGGAAGATAAATTTTTTATAAATCATTATGAGGAATTTGAAATCTTATTGGATTGGTTAAAGGAAAGGTAGTTTATCAAAGTTTTTATAGTGTGCAGAAATATTGACGGTTTATATAAAGTGTAGTATTATTTAATCATTAAATATTTTTCCTGGTCAAGAACCAGTTTATATAGTAGGAGTTAGTATAGGTCAGGTGCTAACAAAACAAAGTCAAATTCAAATGAACAACACATTTGAATAACCATTAATTTGGAGGCGCATTATATGATAAGTAAATCAAAAGACGGAAAATTTAACATTTCAGAATTTAAACATTCAGGAATGGGTGTTACAGAAAATTGCATAGGAGTTTCTTTGCAAGCTGAACTTAGAACACCAATTACACTAGCAGATGTGGCAAAGGCTATTTCAGATTATTACTCTCAATATGATGTAGATAATCGGAAATCTGCTCCACAAATTTTTGCAGTTGTTATCTTAAATGATAACAGAAATTTTGAGTTTATAGTTAACTGGGAGTTTGATGTTAGCGATTATTTAATTACCATTGCAAAGCAAATTGAATTACAATAAAAAACTTGAAATTATGCAATAGAGTTAGGTAGACTAACTGACCAAAAATTAAAGAACATTTTGCTGTAATAAGCAGGATGTTCTTTTTATTTTTAATGAATTGACATTTACATAAAATAATAGTATCATAAATACATACATGAGAAGGGAGTGATAATTATGATTAAAAATAACATGAGAGTGGTTTTAAATTAAGAAATATTAAAACAATCGGTGTTAAATAAAAAACATTTGAAGTTATATATTTTTGATTTTGAATCACTTTTAGAAGCGGAATAACTAAATAAATCAAAAATAAGGAGAACTGAGAATGAAAGAATATTTAAAAAAAGACGGAAACACTAAAGAAAAAAGTGGTTTGGAAAATCCAAGCTGTTCCAATTTACCAGAAAGAAATGTTGTAAAAACAAACATAAGAACAATGGGACTTTTAAATCTCTTAATGGATTTCAAATTATATGGTGCGTTTGCAATAATCTATTATTCACAAATATCAAACTCAATGATGTTAGGAATGAGCATATTTAGTATAACAATGATAGCAAGTGCAATTTTTGAATTTCCAACAGGAATAATTGCAGATAAAATTGGAAGAAAAAATACTGTTATTATGGGATGCGTTAATTCATTAATATATGCAGTAATTCTAGCTGTAACAAGTTCATATGTAGGATTAATATTTGCAGCAATTTTTGAAGGATTAGAAAGAGCGTTTTTTAGTGGTAATAACAATGCTTTTATATATGATACATTAAAAGAGGAAGGAAAAGAGAATGAGTATAAACATTATTTAGGTAAGACAAATTCAATGTATTATATGGCAGGAATTTTAAGCACAGTGTTAGGAGCAGTTGTGGCATACTTCACATCAATTAGGATGCTAATGATTATTTCGGTAATTCCAAGGATTTTTGAAGTAATTTTATCACTTAGATTGAAAGATGTAAAAAGATACTCAAATGAAGAGGAAAATATTTTTGCACAGGTGAAGAATGTAATAAAATTAGTGAAGGATAATAAAGTTTTAAAAAGACAAATTATAGCAGATGGAATTTCAGATGGAATAGGAGAAGCAACATTCCAATTTAGAAGTGAGTTTTATAAAATAGTATGGCCAATATGGGCTGTCGGAATACCAGGAATTTTAGCTAATATTGGAGCTTTTTTTGGAAGTTGGTTTAGTGGGAAAATATTAAAAAAATGGGTAAATGAGAAGCTTATTATATTTTCAAATATATTTAGTATTGTTTCAAACTGGATAAGTTTGCTTATGAATAATATATTATCACCATTTGTAATGATTACAAATTCTGTATTTCCAACAGATGTGGCTAAAAGTGATATTTCACAGAGTTTATATAAAGATGAATATAGAAGTAGTATGGGATCTTTGAAGTCTCTAGTGGGCAGTATTTTGTATGCAATTTTTGCTGTTTTAGTTGGTGCAATTGCTGATTGGAAAGGTGCTGTGTTTGCTTTGTTTGTTGGACAGTTTTTGAAGTTTATTGTTGTTGGGCTATATGTTAGAATTTATGTGATGAGGAAAAAATATGTTAGCGCTGGTTCCTAAGACCAGCGCTTTTAATAATGACAAATAAAAAAATTCAAAATTTAAAAATATTTTTTTTAATAGTATTGACAATATATTAATATTTGTGGTAATATTAAATCTGTAATGCGGATGTGGCGGAATTGGCAGACGCGCTGGTCTTAGGAACCAGTGTCAACGACGTGGGGGTTCAAGTCCCTTCATCCGCACCAATTTGAAAAGCAGTTCTTAAACTTTAAGAACTGCTCTTTTTTGTGAGATTTCTTTTGTGCATCCAATCTATACAGCCAACAATTCACTCATTTCTCCTACATAAAACACATCCAACTTACTCATAGCCCTAGTAATAGTAACATATAACAATTTTATATCCAAACTACTATTTCCATAATTCTCCTTATTAGCATTTGCAATAATTACACAATCAAACTCAAGTCCTTTTGCCAAATATGATGGTACTATTGAAATACCAGCATTATATTCTGAATCCTTACCTTGAATTAATTTAACATCATTTCTTAATTTGGCAATTTCCTTATATATTTCCTTGCATTCTTTCATATCTTTTCCAATAATTGCAATTGATTTATAATTATTCTTCAAATATTCATCAACTCTTGAATTTACAGACATAATAAGTTCTTTCATATTATCCTGTTTTTGAATATTTATAGAATTTTTTCTATCTATAACAGGTTCACCCAAAACAATAAATTCTTTTTCGTACTTAGGCAATTTATTAATTACAGAATTAGCTACATCCATAATTTCCTTTGTAGTTCTATATGTTTTATGTAAAGTAGTGTATGTAACATTTGTATCATTAAATTCTACATCAATAAACCTTTTCCAGTTTTCTATTCCTCTATAATAATGAACTCCTTGCGCAATATCCCCTAAAATTGTCATTGAATTACTATTTAAAATAGTTTTCAAAACATCAAATTGGAATTCACCATAATCTTGTGCTTCATCTATTACAACATGCTTGATTTTACATTTTTCTTTAATTCCTGCAATTCTGTATTGCAAATACATTAATGGTGCTAAGTCTTCAAATGTAACTTCATTATTACTTAAATTTCGTAATGTTGATTTTTTTAAATATTTTATTATTTCATTTAATTCGTTATCTGCAAATTTATCTAATTTTTCATTTAATCTATTATCCTCAAATTGACTTAAATTTTCATTTATATTAACCTCTTTGTTATTATCTAAAACAACTAGATAATTCTCTAAAAAATCTTTATAATAATCTATACATGTTTTATTATGTAATTGTTTTAAATAATTTTTTACAATCTTTTTATAGTCTTTTTCAATTAAATAAATTTTTTTCTCATATTCCTCATAAACCTTTATACGCTTCTCTCCTTGTAAATTTTCAACTGCTTTACTTCTTTCTAATTTTAACTCCTCTACAATTTTATCTGATTTTTTTCTAAATTCATATATCAAATTTTTCTCTATTTCATTAATTCTCATCGCAAAATTATACATGTTGTATGTGCTTGTGAACAATTCATTAATCTCTTTGTAATCCATTATTATATACCCATTAAAACAAAAATCTGCTTTTGGAATATAATTATTTTCAATATATCTTAAATATTTATCAATTATTTTCTTAAATCTAATTGATGATTTAAATTTTGATTCCTGTAAAATAACATCTATATTTTCTTTGTATTCTGAATCTATTTCATTATTTACAATCATTACAAGTTTTTCATTATTATCTGAAATTTTTAACTTTTTGCCAATAACATTATAGGCAAAATCCTCAAAAGTATATTGTTTTACATCATTTACTCCTAAATCTGGAAGTATATTGGAAATATAGTTTAGAAAAAATTTAGTTGGTGCTATAATCATAAATTCATCAGGTCTGAATTCTTTTTCATAATTATAGATTAAATATGCAATTCTATGTAATGCAATCGTAGTTTTTCCGACTACCTGCAACACCTTGAACTATTAATGGGGAATTTATTGGTGCTCTAATTATTTTGTTTTGCTCATCTTGAATTGTTGCTACTATATTTTTTAACCTATCATCTGCTTTTTCCTCTAAGGCATTTTGTAATAATTCGTCATTTCCTGTAACATTAATATCGACATATTTTTTTAATCTTCCTTTTTCAATAATATATTGCCTTTTTAAGAAAATTTCTCCTTCGATTTTTTCATTTAAAACATTGTAATTAGCCTTACCAATTTTACCTTCATAATATAAATTTGAAATTGGAGCCCTCCAGTCAACTACTATTGGCTCTAAGGTTTTACTATCTAAAACTGATAGTTTACCTATATAGAAAGTTTCTTTATTTTTATTATTTTCTTGAAAGTCCATTCTTGCAAAATATGGCGTGTTTTTTAATTTTTTCATATTGTCTAATTTGTTTACATACATCTGTAACACAAGCCCTTTTGCCAAATTTTCCATGTCATACTGCATAGTCATTTTACTTAAAGTATTTTGAATATTTTCTTCTTCTTCAATAATCTTGTCTACCGTAATTTTTAGCTTTTTTTCCTCTTCTAAAAATGTTTCCTTATCCATATTTCTTCCTCCTCTATTTTTATATTTTGTTGAATTTTAATATTATATAGTTTTTACACTAAACTATTACTTTCAACTAAATTCTAGAGTTTGGCTTCTGTGTTCGGAATGGGAACAGGTATTTCTCTATAGGTTAGTATTATATATTTTTAGTTATATTATGTCAATATTTTTTGAAATAAAATTTACTATCATAGTTACCATTCAACAATTTCTATTGTAGAGTAGGCTGAAAGCTAGTATTATGTAATCGTAGAAATGTATATTGTGTTATGAAGCGAAGTCAAGGTGGGGACCGACTAGTTACAGAGAGTTATAAATTTTTGACTTGTAAACCCTCATTAATTTTAAAATAAGAAACTAAACTAGCTACTTCTTTTAAACAACCGGAACTTCAAACATTACAAGGAAAATTTATTACTCTCTGTACGTAGTTGGGGCGAAGCTCATAACACAATATACATTTCTACGATTACATAATACTAGCTTTCAGCCGGCTAATTGCAAAAGTATTAAACTTTAACCTATCATATATTTATATAACACTTCCGAATTTTCAATCTCCATCATAAAAAAAAGGAAGATGTCCCAAAACAACTTCCTTTCATATAACAATAAAATAACAATAAAATCTATTTCACTTCAAATTCTAATTTTTCAAATATTTCTTGAGCTGATTTTCTGCTTACATTATTTGCTAATATAAAACATGTATCTGAATCCTTTATTTTTATTATATAATTGTATTCACTACCCTTATATTCATAAAAGAAATACTTTATATTATCCTTACTCTTTTCTTCTATCAAATTTACATCTGAATCACTTTTTAATCTATCATAATATAAATCATAAACATTTTCTTTTCCAAATGCACCTTGTGATATCACTTCATCATCTTTAGAAAATTTTATTGGTAACTTTGATGTCATATCATATCCACCAGTTGTGTTCATTTTTATTTCGATTTTGTCTCCTGTTTCAACATCATAAGTATATGACTTACTACTACGACTTTCACATCCTGTTAATAATACTGCCATTACAATTAAAAAAATTGATACAATTATTATTTTTTTAATTTTCATAAAACTAAAACCTCCACTTTATTTTTTTGTTTAGATTATTAAACATATATTTATCTTACCATATTATTTTTTATTTGTCAAGCAAAATTTAAATCAAAGATTTATTTTAATAATGTGATATGAAGATAGGTATAATGAAAGACGCACCCTAATGTGAACTCTACTTTTTGGGTATAATTCAGATTGTGGTGTGGATTGTGAAGTTAAAAAAATGATGAAAGACTTCGTAAACCAATAATACCACCACCGTTAAGGAAATATTAATAAAAACTAACTTAATAAACAGGACTCTCAATAATAAATTTGAGTGTCTTGTTTTTATTCTTCTATGATAATATAACATTGAAAAGATTAATTACAATAAATCTTTAAAATTTCACTTGCAAAAATCAGAAGGTTATGTTAAATTAGCAGTAGTAAATTGAATTTATAAAATGATAAATAACTGTGTGATTTTTCGCATACCTGTTGCGGAATGGCACCAGGTAAAATAGGAAGTCTTTGAAATATCAATATTTCAAAGACTTTTTTATTTTGTGCAATTGTTATATGCAGAGTTATTGATAAATAGAATATTAAATAGACATCTTGCTGGAATAGATATAACAATACTAAAGGACATTGCAATTGCAATGTCCTTCAGTGTTGTCTTATTTGCAACCGACAACATCTTCTGCATATACCCAGCCTAAATCAGTAGTCTCTGTGCAAATATGCACCATTCGAAACTCTGAACCCTTAATATCACATTCTTTTCCTCCAAGCTCACCGTATGGTGTATAGTAGCTTTCGGAGATAGTGGTTCTACTTTTATCTGAGTAATATGCATAACCATTTACTGTAACAACATAGTCTTCAGGGATGTAGTGGTTAGTGTCTGTTGCAACTTCATGCTTACCGGAACCATCGTTCTGTGCAGATTCCCAATAGATTGCTCCGTTTTTCAGAATTGCTTTCTGTCCAACCTGAGTTACAGGCTGTTCCCTATCTGAAATGTTTGTCGATTTGATATCAACCTGAATAATTTCTTCATTGAGGAGTTTGGTTTTCCAAACAAGCTGGAGATTATTTGAGGTATTATAGATATCGATGATTTTCTGGTATTTCTGCATCAGACGATTATAGTCGATTTCTTTGAGACGAATGCCTCCTATGCTCTGAGAAATATATTCTTCATCATGATAGACAGGTGCAGTCGATCTTTTGTTAATGCTTGTAATCAGCATTATACAATAGAAATCTTCCTTGTTTGTAGTGTCGTTACAGTTGCTGTCCGAAATTGAAAACGCTGTGTTTGTCAACTCTTTCCAAGATGTTATTCTCTGCAAGAGTTCAAGTGTAATTTTGCCATCTTCTGCCTCTTTTGTTTCAACAAAGTCTGTTAATGAAGACTGAGGCTCGGATGACTGGGGTTGTGTGTCAGGACTTACGGTTTCTGCCCGAGCTGTGATGCCTGAAAGCATAAGATCCATGACAAGAGCGATTGCAAATAATTTTTTCATGGTTGTACCTCCTTAAGATGTGGGTAAATTGATTTTTTGTGAACTAGCTTTTTGGCTAAGTTACAAAAAGAACAATAAGTATAAAAGGCATATTGCCTTATAAATATTATACCATTTTTTACTAAAAGAATCAAATAACTTCTACAACTAATAGTGTAAAATGGTTTCGGAATGCAAAAAAGAAAATCCTTTGATATAATGTT
>CAMEHU010000049.1 GCA_945917765.1 uncultured Lachnospiraceae bacterium
ATAATAAATTATAGAAAGGGTGAAAAAAATGAAATCGTACATAATAGAAGGACGGGAACAGATTAAAAGGAGAGGTAAGTATTTCAGGTTCTAAAAATGCATCACTTCCAATTATTGCATCAACAATATTAAATTCAAATATTACTAAATTATATAATATCCCTAAAATTCAAGATACAAAAATTACTTTAGAAATTTTGAAAATTTTGGGTTGCAAGATTAGGAGAAATAGTGGTAAAATAGAGATTAATTCAAAGTATATGAATAAAACTGAAATTCCAGAAGATTTAATGAGACAAATGAGATCAACTGTAATACTTGCAGGTGCTATTTTAGGTAGATTTAAAGAAGTTACAATTTCATATCCTGGAGGTTGTGATATTGGTGCAAGACCAATAGATTTACATTTGTCAGCATTTAGAAAAATGGGAATACAAGTTGAAGAAAGAGCTGGATTTATTAAGTGCAGTTGTGATAAAATAACATCAGCAGATATTAACTTAGATTTTCCAAGTGTAGGAGCAACAGAAAATATTATATTAGCTGCAACGCTTGCAGAAGGGACGACAATAATAAATAATGCAGCAATGGAACCTGAAATAGTAGATTTAGCAAATTGTTTAAATAGAATGGGGGCTAAAATACAAGGTGCAGGTAGCAATATAATTAAAATTACTGGTGTGAAGAAATTAAATAGTGCTAGTTATAAAATAATGCCTGATAGAATTGAAGCAGGGACTTTTTTGTGTGCAGCAGCAGTTACAGGAGGAAAAATAAAAGTAAACAATATTGTACCAGAACATTTAATTCCAGTAATTTACAAATTAGAAGAAACAGGATGCAATTTGAAAATTGAAAAAAATAGCATTGAAATAGAAGCACCAAAAAAATTGAAAGCAATAGAAGTAAAAACGATGCCATATCCGGGCTTTCCAACAGATTTACAACAAATATTTGGTTCAATTCTAACAACAGCAAAAGGAACATCGGTTATTATTGAAAACATATTTGAAAATAGATTTAAATATTTAAATGAGTTAATAAGAATGGGAGCAAAAATAACAACAGAAGGAAGAACTGCAATAATAACAGGTAGAAGGAAACTTAGTGGAGCTACAGTTAAAGGAAGTGATTTAAGAGGTGGAGCAGGTTTAATTATAGCGGCACTTGCAGCAAAAGGAAAAACAACAGTTGAAAATATAGACTTTGTTTTAAGAGGATATGAAAATCTAGATGAAAAATTAAATATATTAGGTGCAAATATTAAAAGAGTAGGTGAATAAAATGGCTAAAAATGAAAGAAGAAGAACAATGGTTTATTCAAATGTTCGTAAAAATAAAAAGGCAGATTCAAAATCTGCCTCTCAGAAAAAAGATAAAATAGATTTAGATGATGAGATAATTATAGGAATTGCAAGTTTTCCAAAATTGGAAGAAAAGAATAAGAAAGTTTCAAAAAAGGAAAAGAATAAAAAAGTTACTAACAAAAAAACAACAAAGGAAAATGGTGGACAAGTTAATCAAAAAAATTCACAAAAGGCTAAAAAAGAACAAGAGGATAAAACAAAATATGTGAAACCTAAAGCAAAGAAAATAATTGTAAACAATACTATTGAAAAAAAACAAAACCCACATAATCAAAAAATTCAATTTAAAAAAAGAAGAATAATAAAAAGAATAAGCATTTTATCATTATTTATTATTTTAATTATTGGTGCTGTAGTCTATTTATTTTTGTCACCGATTTTCAATATAAAGAAAATAACTGTTTTAAATAATACAAGTATTGCTTCAGAACAAATAATTAACATATCAGGAATTACGACTAATAAAAATATATTCAAGTTCTCCAAAGGAGAAGTAAAAAATAAATTATTAGCTAATCCATATATAGAAGATGTAAAAATAACTAGAAACCTTTTTGAAGATGAGGTAAAAATTGATATTAAGGAAAGAACTGCAACAATAATGCTTGAGTATGGTAATTCATATGTATACATAAATAATCAAGGATATATATTGGAAATATCAACAGAGAAAATAGATTCACCAATAATAAAAGGATATGTAACACATTTAGAAGATGTTAAACCAGGAAATAGATTATGCAAAGACGATTTAGAAAGATTAGATGTTGTTTTAAGGATTTTAGAAACAGCAGAATCAAATGGAATTGAAAAATTGATTACGTATATAGAAGTAAAAGATAAGAAAAATTATGTTTTAATCTTAGAATCTGAAGATAAAACAGTGTATTTAGGAAATTGTTCAGACTTATCAACTCAAATGTTATATATAAAGGAAATGGTTGATAGAGAAAAAGGTATTGAAGGAGAATTCTTTATTAATATGGATTTAAACACATCAAATCCAGTATTTAGGGAAAAGGTATAATACAGTTTATAATAATCGCTCAAATAATAATTATTATGGAAGGGAGATTTTAAAATGAAAAAATGGAAAATTGCATTAACTTTAGGAATTGTATGTTGTGTATTAACAATTGCTATAAGTATTCAATTTAAAACTATTAATGATGCAAATTCAACAGTTTCACAAACTTTAACAGGAAATGAATTAAGAGACCAAGTCTTAAAATGGAAAGAAAAATATGATAAAGCTTCTGTAGATTTAAAAAAATCAGAACAAAAGCTTGAAGAAACTAGATTAAAAGCTACACAAAATGATGAAAATGCTTTGAATAAAGAAGCGGAAATAAAATTGGATAATACTGTTTTAGGATTAACTGATGTAACAGGAAGTGGAATTGTTATTACGTTAAAAGATAATAATAATGTAAAAAGATCTAATTTAGAGCCATTAGATAACATTGAACTATATTTAGTACATGCAGGAGACTTAGTAGAAGTAATAAATGCATTAAGAAATGCTGGAGCAGAAGCAATTTCAATAAATGGACAAAGAATAACAAATTTTACATCTGTATATTGTGCTGGTAATGTTGTAGTTATAAATGGAGAAAAAATAAGTTCACCTATTGAAATCAAGGCAATAGGCTCACCTGAATTATTATATGGTTCAATTACTATTCCTGGTGGATATCTAGAGTTAATGGAAGAAACAGGAGTTATTGTAGATGTGAAAAAAACTGAAAAAATTAATATTGACAAATATGAAGGAATTATAGATGCTCAATATATGAAATCTGAATAATAGTGAGGTGCAAAAATGGAAAAAGGAAAAATAACTATTTCAATTGTAGTGTTTTTTATTTCAATGATGTTAGTTTCTTTAATATTTATCCAATTTAGAACTGTAGAAGAATCTAATGCAATTGGAATCGAAAGTATGAGAGAAGACGAATTAAGACAAGAAATTCTAAACTGGAAAACTAAATATAATGAGATAGACGAAAAAATAAAATCAAATAATGAAAAAATAGAAGAATATGCAAAAACAATTCAAAACAATCAACAATCATCTGAATTAATAGATAAAGAATTAAATGAATACAATATGTTAGTTGGAAAAACAGATGTTACAGGTGATGGAATTATTATGAAATTAAGTGATAACCCAGAACTATCATATACGTCAAGCAATTTGGTATATTTAATAAACGAATTAAAATACTCAGGTGCAGAGGCAATTTCGATAAATGGTCAAAGAGTTGTTAATACAACAGATATTGTAGGAATAAACAGCAATCAATACATATTAGTAAACGGAGAAAGAATAGTAAGTCCATATGAAATAAAAGCTATTGGAAATAAAGATAATTTTGAAAAAATAATTAATTTCCCAAATGAAGGATTTTATCCATATTATAAAAGCAAAGGATATACTATAGAAATGAATTATCAATCTAACATAAAAATCAATGGTTATAATAAAGAGATAACATTAAAATATTTAAGTGATAAAAAGGAGGATTAAAATGGTTCTTGTAGCTATAATTTTAGGATGTATTATAGGTGTTATTGTTGGAAATTTTGCTCCAATAATTTCATATACATATTCAGGATATTTGGCTCTAGCGATTGTCGCTGCATTAGATAGTGTTTTTGGAGGAGTGGTATCTTCATTAAATAAAAAATTTGATATGGGAGTTTTCCTTTCAGGATTCTTTGGAAATGCTGTTTTAGCAATGTTATTAGCATATTTAGGACAAAGATTAAATGTTGATATATACTTAGCAGCAATATTTGTATTCGTAAGTAGAATGTTTAATAATTTGGGAATTATAAGAAGATTTTACCTAGAAAAATTTAGAAAAAACAAAACAGAGGATGTCAAAAATCAGTAAAATAAAACAAAAAAATACATTATTACAAAACGATTACGAAAATATTACAAAAATATAACAAACCCTATTGACTTTTTTTAAGAAATATAATATTCTTACTAAGAAATAAACTAGGAATAAAAACGCATAAAAAATGGAGGAGTTAACTTTGGCTGTTGGAGATGTAATTGTAGGAATTGATATAGGCACTTCAAAAGTAAGCCTTATCGTTGGAGAAGTTAATAATTTTAATCAAGTCGAAATACTTTGCAGTACAAATCAGGCTTGTAATGGAATAAAAAAAGGAAAAATAATAGATGAAAATGAAATAGTTGAAGCGATAACAAAAGTTATTGAAGATGCTGAAATAGATACAAATTTAAAAATAAATTCTGCTTATGTTACAGTTCATGGAAAATATGTAACAATTGTACAAAATAGTGTAATAAAAGAAGTAAAAGACAAATATTCTGGAATTACAGTAAAAGATGTTTCATCAGCTATAATGCAAGCAAAAGACATCGATGTTCCAGAAGGAATGAGTATAATAGATGTTGTAGCTGAGAAATTTGTGCTAGAAGATGGAAAACTAGTAACAGACCCAATAGGAAGTTTTAGCTCAAGATTCACACTAAAAGCACAAGTGGTTTTAGCGGATAGAGAATTTATGAGACAATTAGTAGGAATATTCAAAAAAGCTAATTTGGAAATTGACGGACTAGTCCCAATAACTTTAGCTGAAAGAAATTTAGTACTAGATACTCATGAATTAACAGATAATGTTATGATTCTAGATGTTGGGGCTGGAAACACAGACATAGGTGTTTTTGAAGGTTCTGATTTTATATACACAAACACAATTCCACTTGGTGGAGATAACATTACAAATGATATAGCATTAGTACTTAATATCTCATATGATGAAGCAGACAAATTAAAAAAACAATATGGATTAGCAATGAAATCATACATAGATAATGATAATGAAATATTATTAACAACATGTAGAGAAGAACAATCAAGCAAAATGATAAAAAGTTCTGAATTAATAGAGATTATTGAAGCAAGAATCGAAGAAATATTTACATTAATAAATAAAGATATAACTATGCAAGGTATAAAATCTAGAATTAATAATGTAATATTAACAGGACAAGGTATTACAAACATAAGCAAAAGTGATGTTGCAGGAAAAGTAGTATTAAATATACCAGTAAAAATTTCAACAGGAAGAGGAATTAGCACAGTAAGACCTGGATATAGAACAGTATATGCTTTAGTAAGATATATAGCATCAAGACAATTTGCAAAAAATGTTTCTAGTAATATAGATACAACAACAGAAAAAAATACTATTTTTAAGGATATCTTAGAAAAAGTTAAAGACTTTTTCTATTCATAGAATGAGATAGACTATTGTAAATAATGGTCAAAAGGATGTTTTTAATTTTTTAAATATAAATAAAATAGGGAGGAAGAACAAAATGATAATGGATGGCATGGAAGAAAGTGGACTAATGATAGACGGAACAGCTACTATTAAAGTTATAGGTGTTGGTGGCGGTGGAACAAACGCTGTTAACAGAATGGTTGATTCTGGAATAAGAGGTGTTGAATTTGTTGCAGTAAATACAGATAGACAAGCTTTATTATTATCAAAAGCCGCATCAAAAATTCAAATAGGTGAAAAAATCACAAGAGGACTTGGAGCTGGAGCTAACCCTGATATCGGAGCTCAAGCAGCAGAAGAAAGCAAAAACGAAATCACAGAAGCTTTAAGAGGAGCTGATATGGTATTTGTTACAGCCGGAATGGGTGGAGGAACAGGTACAGGTGCAGCACCAATAGTAGCAGCATGTGCTAAAGAAATGGGAATTTTAACAATAGGTGTTGTTACAAAACCATTCACATTCGAAGGAAAGAAAAGACTATCACAAGCAGACAGAGGAATTGAAAGTTTAAAAAGCAAAGTTGATACATTAGTTGTAATTCCTAATGATAAACTATTACAAGTTATAGATAGAAAAACTTCAATAGTAGAAGCTTTCAAAATGGCTGATGATGTATTAAGACAAGGTGTACAAGGTATATCAGACTTAATCGCAGTACCAGGATTAGTAAACTTAGACTTCGCAGATGTTAAAACTATAATGTTAAATACAGGTATGGCTCACATGGGTATTGGTAGAGCATCTGGAGAATCAAGAGCAGAAGAAGCAGCTAAACAAGCTGTACAAAGTCCAATGCTTGAAACATCAATCGAAGGAGCAAGAGGAGTTATCATCAACATTACAGGTGGTACAAACTTAGGATTACACGAAGTTAACACAGCAGCAGAATTAGTTCAAAGAAGCGTTGATCCAGAAGCTAACATTATCTTTGGTGCAGTTATAGATGAAACACTAGAAGAAGATATAGTAATCACAGTTATTGCTACAGGATTTGAAGACGAAGAAAGAAATAAATTAGGTTCAATGCCAGTTAACAAAATAGTTGATAAAGCATGGGAACAAACAATTAAAGCAAATCCAGCACCAGCTGAACCAGTTTCAGCACCAGCAAGTGACTTAGATATTCCATCTTTCTTAAGAAAGAATAAAGCTGGAAATAAATAATGATTAATTTAGAAAATAACTAAAGTAAATTTAGTCAAATATAATCACAATTAAATACATATGCTTGTATAAAAAAAGAAATAATCTATTTTTGTAGATTATTTCTTTTTTTGACTTCACAAAGTGACAGAGTTTTCATAAACAAGATGGTAAAATTAACACAATTGGCGCAGTTGCACAGTTGGGGACGCGTCCGTGTTGTGCAAATTGCACAATTTGGGACATATCTACGAATAAGAATTTTCGAGACGTCCTTCCTCGACTCTTTTTTGAGACTATTGAGTACGTTCTTGTTTGCAACATATTTAAGATTCTTCGAAAAGGTCCTATTATTTTAAATTAGGGGGAAAAATGACAGTTTACCTAGATATAGTTTTTTTAGAAAACATTTTAATGAACTATATAATTGTATTTGCAACAGGAGTTGTAATTAAAAATGAGTGTAAGAAATTAAGACTTCTAATTGCAAGCGTAATAGGAGCAATCTACACAATTGTTATGTATCTAGAAATAATCCCAATATATTCGAACTTCATAATGAAATTTATTTTATCAATAGTAATTACATACATAGCATTTAACCCGAAATCTCTAAAAAAATTAATAAAAAATTTAATAATTTTTTATTTAGTATCATTTGTATTTGGAGGATGTGTTTTTGCCTTAATGTATTTTCTAAAGCCACAAATGGCTCAAATAAGAAATGGAGTATTTGTGGGAGCTTATCCACTCAAAATAGCATTAGTAGGAGGAATAATATCATTCATTATTATTCAAATTAGTTTCAAATTAGTAAAAAGCAAGTTAAGTAAAAAAGATATGATATATGATATTGAAGTGACTTTAGACAATAAATCTGCCAAAATTAAAGCATTACTAGACACAGGAAATTTATTAAAAGACCCAATAACAGGTTATCCGGTTATAGTTGTAGAGAAAGCTAGCTTAAGAAAAATAATACCATCAAATATATTAAACAACTCAGAAAAAATTATAGGAGGTGATATTAGTGAACTAATCTGTGATTCAGAATTTAGCAAAACAATTTCAAGATTTAGAGTGATTCCATTTTCTTCACTTGGAAAACAAAATGGATTATTATTAGGAATAAAACCAGATAGTGTAAATATTAAACTAGATGAAAAAACAGAAAAACTTAACAATGTAATAGTAGGAATTTATGATAAATCTTTTACAAAAAACGGAGCATATACTGCTATTTTTGGCATAGATATGCTTGAACATGATTTTGCAATTAGTTCAAAAGAGTTAATAGCAAATTAACTATATAAAGCTAAGAAACTAATATTATAAACTATTGCAAACATATAAAATAAGTAATTTGTTTATAATACAACTTTAAAAGAATTGTATAAACATATTATATGTGGAGGTAATCAAAATGAATGTATTGCAAATGTTAAAATCTAGTATAAATAATATTTATACCAGATACATAAATAATGGTAAAGATTTAGAAGATGTCTCAATTTTTTATGTTGCAGGAAGTCAAACGCTTCCACCACCATTAGAACCTGAAGAAGAGGAACAAGCATTACAAAAGCTAAGTCAGGGAGACAAAGAAGTAAAACAACTTTTAGTAGAAAGAAATTTAAGATTAGTAGTATATATAGCAAAGAAATTCGAAAATACAGGAATAGGAATCGAAGATTTAATTTCAATTGGGACAATAGGTTTAATGAAATCAATTAATACATTTAACACAGACAAGAATATAAAACTTGCTACATATGCATCAAGATGTATAGAAAATGAAATATTAATGTTTTTAAGAAGAAGCAATAGAATCAAAACAGAAGTATCAATAGATGAACCACTTAACCAAGATGGAGATGGAAATGAGCTTCTTTTGTCAGATATATTAGGAACGGAGCCAGATGTTACATCTAGACATATTGAAGATGAAGTAGATAAAAGCCTACTTTACGCATCAATCGATAAACTGAACAAAAGAGAAAGAAATATAATGGAACTAAGATTTCGGATTTCGGGGCAACAGGTGATGGAAATGAAAAAACTCAAAAAGAAGTTGCAGATATGCTTGGAATATCACAAAGTTATATCTCTAGATTGGAAAAGAAAATCATCAATAAAATGAAAAGAGATATTATGAGTAAAACAGGATAAATGTATAAAAAGCCTCTTCATGGAAATAATTAAAACAAGATTATTTCAAAATGGAGGTTTTATTTTGATAAACAAGGTTGAAATAGCTGGTGTAAATACAGCAAAACTTCCTGTGCTATCAAATGAAGAAAAACAAGAACTATTAATTAAAATAAAAAATGGGGATAATGATGCAAGGGAAAAATTTATAAATGGAAATTTAAGACTAGTCTTATCAGTAGTCCAAAGATTTAACGGAAGAGGAGAAAATGCAGATGATTTATTTCAAATTGGATGTGTTGGTCTTATAAAAGCAATAGACAATTTTGACATAAATCAAGATGTTCAATTTTCCACATATGGAGTACCAATGATTATAGGAGAAATACGAAGATACCTAAGAGATAACAATTCAATAAGGGTTAGTAGATCATTAAGAGATTTGGCATATAAAGTATTAGCAATTCGTGACAGAGAAATGAAAACAAATCAACGAGAAATTGGTATAGAAGAAATTGCAAAAGAATTAGGAGTACAAAAAGAAGATATAACAATGTGCCTAGATGCAATACAAGAACCAATTTCACTGCAAGAACCTGTTTATGGAGACGGAAATGAAAATATATTTGTTTTAGACCAAGTTAAAGACAAGAAAAACACTGATGAACTATGGGCAGAAAATATAACAATAGCAGAAGCAATGAAAAAATTAAACGACAAAGAAAAAATGATAATAAGCAAGAGATTTTTTGAAGGAAGAACACAAATGGAAGTGGCAAGCGAAATAGGGATATCTCAAGCACAAGTCTCAAGAATTGAAAAGAATGCAATAAATCATATAAAAAGAATATATAAGTAGAAGGAATTTCCTATTTATACTATGTATATAAGAAGCAATCGTCTAAGAAACAATTTATAGAAATGTAGTTATATCAAAAAAATAAAGCAAATTATAGTAGGAATTTATGAGAAAAAATTGCCACCTATTATTTAACAGATAGCGTCAGTATAGTATTTCACAAAAAAATTTTGCATTTTCAAAAGAAGTATTATATAATTAATTAAAGCATTTATAGGAGGATAAAAAATATGAGAAGTCATAGTTTAAGCCACAGTCACAGTCGTAGTCGCAGTCGTAGTCACAGTCACAGCTCAATGAGTAGAAGAAGTTCAATGAGCAGTCATAGAAGTCATACACATTCAGCAGTTATGAATCATGGAAGTTTAGGAAGCAGACATCGCAGTAGCTTATCAAGGATGAACCACGGAAGCATGTCAAGAACACACCACAGTAGTTTAGCAAGCAGAAGCTATCATAGCAGACACTCAAGTTTAAACAGAAATCGCGGAATATCAAATGCACATGCATATGCAGTTGCAAGAGCAACAGGAGTTAATATAAATGGAAGCGCCATGGGAGCAAGTGGAGCAGCACTATATCGTATGAGGAAAATTAGAAGACATACTTCAAAAAGGTCATCAAATAATAGATTACACAGAAGATATACATTAGATAAAACTAAATATGGAACAACAAATGATATGTACAATGATTTAAGTTTTAATAATAATGCAAATGGTGGAATATTTATTATAGTAGTAATGCTTCTATTTATGTTTATAGCAATTGCTATGTTTATAATGATGACAACGCTAATGTTTAAAGGTATTGGAGCACAATTATAAATTATGGTTTTTTGCAAAGAATTTTAAAAGTCTTTTCTAAAAATATAAGTAATATATTTTAGAAAGGCTTTTTATTATTATATAATAACATTAGATAAGAAAATCAAACTAGTATATAATTATTGATTGGTAGAATCAATAAGAACTAAGTTTATGTGTTCATAAAAAAAGAATCAAAACGCTAAAAACTGTATGCAATAAGAATGAAATAATATATTATAAGAAAAAAATAATGAATTCGAGTAAATTTTTCAACAGAACATTAATATAATAATAGAAATATATTTATATTTATATTTAATAAGGAAAGGTGCGTTGATAATATGGGAAAAAGAGGCATGGATTTTAAAAGTAAAGAAGTGATTAATATTACCGATGCGAGAAGACTTGGATTTGTTCAAGATGTATGTGCAGATTTAGATACTGGAAAAATTACATCAATAGTTGTTCCGGGAAGTAATAAATTACTAAGTATGTTTTCGAATGAAAATGATATAGTAATAACTTGGGATAAGATAAAATGTATTGGTGATGATATTATATTAGTAGAAATATGAAAATTAATAATTCTTTAAGTAGTTATTTATCGTAAATAAAGTACATAAAAAACGTCAAAACACGCGCAAATAAAGGACTATATAATAATGGTAAAAATTACTTGATAAATTTCGACAAAAAAAACTAAAAAAGTTTAAAAAAAGTATTGACTTTTAAACAAGGGCGTGTTATTATATAGAAGTACCGAGCAACAGATGAAAAAAGTATATAAAAAGTTAAGATGAATTAGTAAGAATTAAGTGAACAGATGAAGAGAAATGCTAATATTACTAGTTTATTATTTTGCACTTTTTTCGGTTTGAAATACAAAATAAAAAAACTTTAAAAAAGTTTTGAAAAAGTATTGACAAACAAGTTCAAAGGTAGTAAAATAGAAAACGTCTTCTGAAGAAAACGAAGACAAAAAAGTACATTGAAAAATAAACAATAAACCTTTAGAGAACAACCAAAAGCGGTA
>CAMEHU010000050.1 GCA_945917765.1 uncultured Lachnospiraceae bacterium
ACGTCTTTCTCTCAAATTCCAACGCCAGCAAACGAACGGAGAATTAATGATATTTCATCACGTTACATAATTCTTTGGCTTGGGTGGCCAATTTAAACAAATCAAATTCATAAAATCCATTGAAACCCCTCCTCCCATATGATATAATCACATTAAAAAAAGCAAATCATAAAAAAGGTCCATGGGTGCCATTTCAAAGCCCAAATAAAACACAAAAGGAGATTATAAAAATGTACAGAAGAACTTATTTAGAAGTTAACTGTGATAAATTAAAAAACAATATAATTAATATAAAACAAAACTATCCAGACTACGAATACTACTTTGGAGTAGTAAAAGGAAATGCTTATGGTCATGGTGGATATATTATTAATAGCTTAATATCAGGAGGAGTAAATTATTTAGCAGTTTCCTCTTTAGAAGAGGCAATAAAACTAAGACAATATAATACAGAAATTCCAATTTTGGTTTTAGAACCAATTCATTTAGAATTTCTTGACAAGTGTATGAAATACAATATAACAATAACAGTTTCAAATATGGAATATTTCAGAGAATTAATAACAATCGAATTACCTAAGCAAATAAAAATCCACGTAAAATTAGACACTGGAATGAGTAGATTAGGTATTACAAATGCATCTGACTTAAATGAAATACTACAAAAATTACCAAATAACAAAAACTTATATTTAGAAGGTTTATACACACATTTTGCAACAAGTGGAATTAATGATAAACACTGGGATAACCAATTAGAAAAATTTAAAGAGATTACCAAAGATATTGATTTATCAACTATTCCTATTGTTCATATGGGAAGATCTTTAACTCTTGTTACTCATCCTAAAATTCCTTTTTGTAATGGTATAAGATTAGGAATTGTAATGTATGGAATGGCGCAAAAAATGCCTGTTAGCAGAGGTTTTAAAGCTTTTTTACGAAATTTTCGTAATAATAGAAATAAGAAAAAACTACATATCAGCCCAACTGTAACTACAAATAATCTGGATTTAAATACAGCTATTACTTTATATAGCGAAGTTATGGACATTAGAAAAATATCTGCAAATGATTTTGTTGGTTATGGTGCATTATTTATTGCTCCAAAAGTAATGATTATTGCAACCGTTCCAATTGGATATGCTGATGGAATACCTAAAAAAATTAAACATGTTGTTATTAATGATAAAATATACAATGTTGTTGGTGAAGTTTGTATGGATATGATTTCAGTTGTTGTTGATGAAAACGTAAATTTATATGATAAAGTTACTATTTTAGGTAGTGATAAACTGCCTATCAAAAAAGTTGCAAATGAGTGTGGTATAAGCAGTTATACTTTATTTGAAGGAATTACAAACCGTGTTCCAAGGGTATACATTGAAGGTGACACAACAACTGAAATTAGTTATTAGTCTATTATAACTTAAAATAAAAAAATAATGCAAAATTAAATTTTCATTTGAAATTACAAAAAATAAAGGAGAATATTTATGGATTTTGAAATATTAATAGCTGGAACTGATGCAAATGCTTACTATATGGCAAGATGCTATCATGAGGCTTATGGAAAAAAAGCGAATTTATTGGGCAAAACGCCTATGATTTATACAAAATATACAAATATTTTAAATGTTATATATAATGATAAAATTTGGACTGAACAAGGTTTTTTGGATGCAATTGAAGATTTCAGGAAACAACATCCTAACAAAAAAATTCTTTTAATAAGTTCAAATGAAACATATGCTGCATTTATAAGCAAAAATAAAGATAAAATAAATGAACAATTTGTACACAATTATCCAAGTATTGATATTATTAATAGTTTGATAATGAAAGAAACATTTTATAAAACATATGAAAACTCTGTTTTAGATTTTCCAAAAACTATTTATTATGATTGTTCAAATCCTACTAAAATTACAAATGATTTTACTTATCCAGTAATTATAAAACCAAGTAATGTTATTGAATACAATCATATAAGTTTTGAAGGAAAAAATAAGATTTATAAGGTAGATACACAATCACAATTAGAAGAAACTGTTGATAAAATCGTTAAAAATGGGTATAAAGATACTTTGATTTTACAAGAATTCATCCCAGGTGATGATAGTTATCTTTTTGATAGTGTTGTTTATTGTGGCAAAGATAAAAAAGTGAAATTAATTTCATTTGCACAAATTGGTTTACAAGAGCATTCCAAAACTATGGTTGGAAATGCTGCTGTTTTGATTAATGGTTTTAATCAATATGGTGAAAACACAGAAATGATAAACACAATTAAGACTTTTATGGAAGATATTGGATATCAAGGATTTGCTGAGTTTGATATGAAATATGATTATAGAGATAAAAAGTTCAAAGTATTAGAAATAAATGCAAGGCAAGGTAGATGTAGTTATTATATCTCACCTCTTGGATATAATTTAGTAAAAGTATTAGTTGATGACCTTATTGAGAACAAACCTATGGATTTTGAAGTAATTGATAAAGAAGTTTTATTATCATTTGTTCCAAAAGGTGTTATTAAAAAATATATTAAAAATGAGGAATTTAAGAAAAAAGCTTTGTCTTTATGGAAAAAGGGTGTGGTTAATCCTTTGAAGTATAAAAAAGATACTGATTTTAAGAGAAAGTTGTTGCTTTTGAGAAGACATGTTGATTATTATAAGGAATTTAAAAATGGTGTTTGGAAAAATTAATATGAAAATAGTGACGGTTCTAAAACTTAGAACCGTCACTATTACTTAAAACTTACTAAACAATTTTTGGAAAAAGTTTTGTTTTTCCTCAATTACAACCTGCTCACTAGCTGGAGCAACATAATCTTGTTTAGGTAAATTAACATATATCTTTTGATTATTATTCAATTTTTGCATTCCAATTTGTTCTTTAGCTGTTTGCTCAATAGTATTTAAGTTCAGATTATTTTCAATACTAACCTCTATTTGTTGATTAGTTTTACTCAAAGCCTCCATTTCTTTTCTGTATTGCTCTTTCCTATTAAAACTTTCACTAATTAAAGAGTTTTGATAACTAATAGCAAATAAAACTGAAAATCCAGCAACTAAAAACATTACGATTTTCAATCTTGCTTTAACATTAGCTTTGGTTATTTTATTACCTTGTGCATTATTTATATCACTATTTTTGGAATTTTCCATATTCCCTTTATCTTTACCAACTTGATCATTTCTATGCACTTTATTATTTTTATTTATAACCTGTCTTCTTTCATATTCAGAAATTCTTCTATCTTGTGTATTTATTTCATCTCTTGTAGTTTTTCTATTTTTACTATTTGTTGTATCTTTTTTTGAATTATTTCTATTTTTATGATAATTATTTTTGGTAGTTTCTACAGGTTCTTCTTCTTGTGGATATCTATTTCGATATTGATTAAATTGTGAATTTAATTTTCTTGGGCTTGTATCATATTGATATCCATAAAACCTATCTGCCATTAATCTATTCACCTCACTCTTTTTCAAAGATTCTAAGTTTAGCACTTTGAGCTCTGGAGTTTTCGTTTAACTCTTCTTCTTTTGCTATAATTGGTTTTTTATTAATAATTTTGCCTTTTGATTTTTCTTTATAATTACAAACACAGTAAGGCAATCCTGGAGGGCAAGTACATTTACCGTACAGAATCTGTATATGCTTGTTTTACTGCTCTATCTTCTAAAGAATGGAAAGTTATAATGCATAATCTTCCACCTTTTTTTAAACAATCTATTGAATCTTTTACAGTATTATATAAAGGTTTTAATTCATCATTAACCTCTATTCTAATAGCTTGAAAAGTTCTTTTTGCAGGATGTCCATCTTTTTGTTTAGATTTAGGAATTGAATTTTCAATAATTTTTACTAATTCATTTGTTGTTTCAATTTCCTTTTCTTCTCTATATTTACAAATATTTTTTGCAATGTTTCTAGAAAACCTTTCTTCACCATATTCAAAAATAATATTTGCTAATTCGTCTTCTGAATAAGAATTTATAACTTTTTTTGCAGTTAAATCTTGGGTTTTATCCATTCTCATATCAAGCTCATTATCCCCAATATAGCTAAACCCTCTTGATTTTTCATCTAACTGAAATGAAGAAACTCCTAAATCTAGTAAGATTCCATCAACCTTATCTATTCCCAATTCATTTAAAATATTTTTAATATTATCATGATTTCCATGAACATATTTAACATTTTGGTATTGTTTTAGATTATTTTTTGCTGCATTTAAAGCATCTTCATCTCTATCAATACCAATAAGTAATCCATTTTCAGATAACTTACTTGCAATTACTTTACTATGCCCTGCACCACCTAATGTTCCATCTACATAAATACCATCTGGTTTTATATTTAATCCTTCAATACATTCATCAAGTAATACAGGTTTATGCTTAAATTCTAACACTAACATCTACTCCAATTCCAAAACCCAAATTAAATAGCAGAATTAGTTGGTATTTCTAAAAATACCAACTAAAATGCTATTATTATATATTCTCATCTTTGGTTTATATTGATATTTTAGCATTTATCGTTTTTAGTTAAAACGATCTAATATATCATTCTTTTGTTAATTAAAATTAAACCTAAACTAAAAACTTGTCTTTTGGGAATTTCTTAATTCTTTCGTAATTTCATTTTTTTCTTTTGTATTCTAACATATTTTTCTTTGGTTTTTAGCACTTATAGCTATTTTTCTTTAGAATATATGCTTAACTTCAAGCTTTATCTTTTGTGCTTTTTAGTACAACTTTTTTTACTATAATCTTTTGTACCTTAAAAATTTTTTCTTTTGTGTTTAAAAACTTTTTCTTACGTATATTTATATAAACTTTTGCAAGTTATATACCAAGTATTGTCATATTTTCTGCTAAATTATCTGCAGAAATATTCTCAGAACTATTGTATTTTATCCATTTATCTTTGCTCCAGAATTCGATACGTGTTCCTACACCAATTATTACTACTTCTTTTTCCATTGATGCATACTCTCTTAGGTTACTTGCAACTAAAAATCTTCCTTGTTTATCTATCTCAATACTTACTGCTCCTGATAGGAAAAACCTTACGAAATCTCTTGCGTTTTTATTAGTTAGTGGAAGTGCTTTTAATTTTTCTTCAAAGTGAGTCCATTCATTCAAAGAAAACCCGAATAAACAGCCATCTAAGCCTTTTGTTATTATGAATTTATCGCCAATATCTTCTCTTAATTTTGCTGGCATTATTAATCTACCTTTAACATCCAGAGTATGTTCATATTCACCAATTAGCATTTTATGACACCTCACTTATTATTTGCACCACTTTGTTCCACTTTCCTCCACTTGCAACTAAATTGTAATATAAGATTTTTGAAAATGCAATAGTTTTTTGAATTTTTTTTGTTTTTTATTGCTATAATTACTCTATTTCAGTGTCTTTTTCACAAGTAATTACTGTAATTGCTGTAATAATAGCAAGTGCCATACTTAATAGTATACCAAATAGCATAAATACACCTGTTTGAGGCAATTCATTTGGACTTTGAGTATTATCAACTTTTCCACTATAATCAACATCTGTGTTATCAGATTGTTTATCGTCTTCTATAGCTTCTGATTTTTCAAAATCTTTTACCTCAATAAATACTAAAGCAGAACCATCATTTACACCATTTATTATTAAGTTTTCATTTTCACCTACTGAAAATACTTTAGCCATTTCTTTTTTGTTATCTAATTGTTTCCAACCATCAACTTCTTGCAATTCTCTATCTGCTGAAATTACAACTAAATACTTACTAGAATTTTCAATTTTTTCAAAGTAAACAGTATATTTAATTGTGTTAATATCATTAATATTAACTGTAACTTCTGTTTCATTTCCAGCTAAATCTTTAACAGAAACTGTTTCTTTACCATTAAATTTAAATGTTTTTGTTAAAGTCTTTTTATCATCACTTAATGTCCAACCAGCTATTTCGTCTGCATCTTGAATTTCTTCTTCAGAATTTAACTCAACTGTTATTGTTCCATCATCATTTTTGATAATATTTTTTGAAACATATGGATTTGTTTTATCAATATTTTCTGTATTATATGGTGCAACATCTGTATTGTTTGTAGCATCTGTTGCAACAATTGTTCCTAAAGCTGGTTCGTCAAATTCAAAAGAAACTTGATTTCCAGAAGCTTGTTGATTTTCATTATCAGCAACTACTGTTAATAATCCTGCATTTATGTTACTTGCCAATCTAAATTCTGGTTGAAGTGCAGTTCTATACATTTGTTTTACTTTTGCAGTTAACATACTGTTACTTTCATTTGCACTAATATTTTCATTTGCATTTACAACAACTGTTTCATTATTATTTGAAACTACATTTCTCTTAATGTGTACATTTACACCATCAACAAAAGTATCTATGTTATTTACACTAATATCAACAGTTGATTTATTTCCAGCATTATCTTGAACTTCTACTGTTTCGTTTGCATTTCTAGAATAATATAATGTTATTCCATATGTTTTTCTATCATGATTATCTTTACCTTCAACATATGAATATATTTTATTTTTTTTATCAACTAAATCAATATCTTCATTAGCCCAAATAGTTGCTTTTACAGAACCTTTTGTAGGTGCTGTTGTACTATACTCTACATTACATTCTGGTGCTTCTGTATCAATAACACTAACATAACGATTAACATTTACATATTTATTATTTATAACAGCAAATTGTCTCTCGTATTCTTCTTCAGATAATTCACCATTTCTATATCTTTCATTTAAAGCTTCCATTTGATTATGATTTTCTTCAGTTATAACTTGGATATTTCCTTCACCATTTACACTAAATACTTTAGAAATAGTTTTCTTATCTTGACTAATATTCCATTGTAATACACCATCTCCTATCCAAATACTTGGTAAATACATTGGTACATCTGCTGTAATTGTGCATTTTACAGTACCATTTGTTAAATCATAATTGTCATATACAACATTCATTCCAGGTATTTTACTAGATTCAACACCTGTTACAACAACATCTTGTAAAATCACATCATGATTAATACTTTCAATAGAAATTCTTTCTCTTGTATTATATTCATATACACGAGTAAATTCTGTTCTTGAAGCATTACGATCCCAACCCATTATTTGAACCATTGGTGTTTCAGATGTTATTTTTGCAGTAACTGTTTTATCTGCATTTTTTGTATAAGTAACATTTACTGCAAATGGTTTTTCATCTTGAATATTTTTAATATTTATAATTGTATCACTTGCATTACCATTTTTTACTATTACTTGTCCAACTTTAGAACCATTATTTAATACTACCTTATTATCTGAAATACTGCAATTTATTAAATCTAAATTTTCAACTCCAACATTATCCATTGCATATCTTATAATTTCTGGTAAATCAATTCTATCTCCTCTTACATTTAAATCTACAGTATTATTAGCTAAATCTATATTAATAACACTTTCTTTTAAAGTTAAAGGTGAACAATCCATTATTTTATTAAATGACGCATAACATTCTTGTAAATTTATAGAACGCAAAGCATCTATATTTTCAACATTATTATTAATAATAGACAATGTTCTTAAATCTTTTAATTCTTTGATACCGTCTAAATTATTTTGAATATTATTATTAGCTAAAAGTAATACATTTAATTTTGTTAAATCTTCTACTCCATTAGTATTTGTCAATGAGTTATTAGAGATATCTAATTGTACCAAATTTGTCAAATTCTTTATAGAACTCCAATTTCTTATACCATTATATCTAACCTCTAATGTATTTAAATTCTTTAATATACTTAGTTTATCAAAATTTGATACTTTATTACCATTTAAGTTTAAAGCTCTTAAATTCTTAAATATTTCCAAACCAGTAATATTTGTAATTTCTGCTGGATCCTCTTGGCTTGTTGACAAATCCAAACTATAAATTGATTCTATATAATTATTGTCTGCAAATAAATAATAACGATTATCAACATCTCTTCTTTCTTTTGCAAAACTTCCTAATATTCTTTGAAGTCTATCTGCTAAAGCTTTATCATCCATTATTATAACTATTTCTGAATTATAAACATTAATAACTGTTCCATCTGCTACTCCACCTTTTACGGTAATTGTAGTCTTATTTTTGTTATTCATTTTAATTTTATTATCAATAATCTGGCAGTTATCCAAAATCACTTCTGCATTTGCATTTAACATACTATTTGAATTTTGAACTGAACTAATAAGACTAGGTAAATCTTTTGTATCTCCATAATTGCTTATTTTTATTGTGTTATTTTTCAAGCTTAAAGCATCTAATTGCTTTGTACTATTAAACATGGCAATTTTATTATTATCAGCATATATTTCTTTAATATTTGGTAAATCTAAAGCAGTTGATATATCTGATAAATTATTGTTATTTATATATAATTTTTTCAAATTATTTAAATTTGAAATTGCAGAATCTAATCTAAAGAAATCTATAGCATTATTATCTAAATGTAATTCCTCTAAATTATTTAATGAATTTATTGCACTTACCTTTTTATTTAAATTACATCCATTTAAGTTTAAGTATTTTAAATTTGTTAATTTAGATAATTCACTAATATCCTCAAATTCATTATTTTGAGCAATTAATTTTTCTAAATTTGCAAAATTTGACAAACCATTTAGATTTTTCAATTCTTTACCACTTAAATCTAAGTTTTTTACTTCATTAATTTCATCTTCATACATTAAAAGCGATGTGTCACTTCTTTTATAAACTTGGAAACCTTGACTAATCAACTTACGATATACTGCTTCACAAGTATTAACATCAAAGCTCATATTTTTGCTTGATTTTAGTCTTTTATCTTTAAATTCTTGAGATTCAGAAAATGCTTTTACAAGACTATCTCTTGAATTTCCTAAATCCAAATGTCTAACATTTGTATTAAATCCGTTTGGGTCATTAGCAATATCTTGCTCTGTTCTGTTTAATACTACTTTATATGCAAATTTAACAAAATCTTTATTAGACATTTTATAAATACCATTTTTTTCTACTGATTCAGGTGAGAAAATTACATCAAATGCATTTCTTTGTGGTGTGTTTTTTAAATGATCATTTATATCATTTTCACTTGGATCTCTTCCTAATGCATTTCTAAATAAACTACATATAAATAATTTTCTTGAATCATCATCTAATCCAAGCTCTACTTCTTGGCGATCAAGTACATTTGTTTTAAATTCTCCTGATTCGACAAATTTATAAATAGTACTGTCTCTAGTTACACCTACATTTAGATCACCAGCATAATGCGCAACATCTCCTGCAGAGCCTTCTCTTCTTAATATTAATTTATATAATAATTTAACAAAATCCGTATTACTTAAACTATCAATTGAATATTTTTGTTTTGATTCAGGTGACATTATTATATCCAATGTTATTCTTTGTATTGAGTTATTAAAATGAGCATTTACTTCATCATCACTTGCTCCTCTGCCAAGTACTGATCTATACATATTTCTAATGTATAATCTTTTGTTTTCATCACTTGTAGGAATAAACTTCTCAACAGCTATTGGCTCTGTTTCATAACCATAACCAGAATCATCAGAAGGTTCAGTAGTCCAATTATTATATGAAGAAACATTTGCATCTGGTTTTCTCTTAATTTCTTCAATCATTTGTTGGATTTGTTGATTATCAGAATATTTATTATTTTGGCCACTATTTGAATTTTTTTGTTTAGCTCTACATGTATATGTATATGAATGTTCTCTAATTACCCTTTGATCTGGTGCAAAATCTATAGTATGACCAAACAATTCTAAAGTTAATATTGGTAATGATGGATTATCATTATCAATTCTATACCATGTATTATCTTCGATATCACAACGTCCATTAAAAAATACATTTACTTTATCTTTTTTGCCTGCAATAGGTTCTATAGTTAAGTTAGTCACATACATTTTATATTCTTTATTACGATTATTTTTATCTCTTACTTTTACATACCAGCCAACTGAATTTTTTAAATTAGCGTTTGCTCCTATTCTATCTACTGAAAAAAAATTCAAACGACGATTTGTCCAATAAGCAACATTGTATTTTACTTGATGGCAAATATTAACTATTTCCTCTGTATTTGGATCAATATCATTAATATTAGTTTTTGTATATGTATCTGCTTTTACTTCTCCAATGTTAGCCATTGCATTAAGAATTGGCATAAAAACAAAATATACACATATAACTAACCCTATAATTTTCTTAACAAATTGTTTCATTTCTCTCCTCCTCGTATTTTTCTTTTATTGTACAAGTGATAAGAAAAAAAAACAATTACATATTTTTTTCATTTTTTCATATTAGCTTAGGGATTTACTATTTTTAGAGAATTATTAATTTTATATTACATTTTTTGCGATTTTTGAATAGTTTTTAAAAAAAGCTTTATTTCCGTAATAATTTTTAATTTTTGCTTGTATTTTTTTATTAGAATTTATTAAAATTTCATAAATAATTTTTTTAAATTATATGAAATAATTTTATGGTTCATTTTTTATTTTCTTTATATTTGTGCAAAAATAATAACCAGCATAATTATATGCTGGTTATTTTGGAAATCTCATTCGAGTCTAGCCCAATTCTCCCAGACGAGAGAAATGGTTCCTGTAGATTCGTTGTATTCCCAGACGGTGGAAACAGTACCGGCTGCTTCAGAAACGATACAATCAGAAGATGCATCATATCTGTAAGCATATGCTCCGTTAACTAACTGTGACTCAAAGCTCAGGTCAAGCTTGTCATTTTCTTCGTCATAATATCCCTTCTGAACGTCTGATGTAATGCAACCATTATTATCATCGTTGTAAAGGAAAATTATTACAGTTGGTTTGGAATCGTAGTCAGGCACTCTGAAAAGCATGTAATCCTTCATTTGATTTGTCTTAACAGGTTTCAGCATTCCCTTAATCAAATATGATCCTGCGGGATATTCTGGACCTATCTCAACATTAGTTCCGAGCAAGTTCTCTATGGTTTTCTTCGCCTTTGTATAACCTTCGTATACCTCATCTGGGGTATCCTTACGGTATTCAAATTCGCCTTCACCATATGTTACATTAATCAGAGTGTTTGTGTTTGAGCCTATCCGATCGATCTGTCCGCATCCTACCATTGAGAGTGCTATGGATGCAATAGCAATAGTTGTGATTACCCAATACATAGCCTTTTTCATACTAAGACCTCCTTAAAGTGAATAAAGTGAATCCCTAATACTAGGGGCTTACACTTATATTATAGCACAATTTACATAAAAAAGCAATTTAGTTTACATAAAAATAGTGTAAAATGGTTTCGGAATGCAAAAAAGAAAATCCTTTGATATAATGT
>CAMEHU010000051.1 GCA_945917765.1 uncultured Lachnospiraceae bacterium
AGGCCTTATAGGCCGATATGAAAATCCCCCAGTTATACTGGGGGATATTTATATACCTGCTATTTCCACAAATAACAATTTAATAAGAAGAGGATAATACATAAAGCATTATCCTCTTCTTATTAAATAATTGGAATCGGCTCATCATTTAAAATAATTAATTGCTCAATACTCAATCCATATAAAGCGCAAATTTCAATTGCGGTTGATAAAGACATAGGAGTCTGACCATTTTCTATTTTTGCGACATATGATTGTGAGCATCCAATTTTCTCTGCTAATTCAGTTTGGGTATTTCCGTGACTCTTACGAATTTGTTTAAGGTTTTTGCCGGTTTTCACCAGATTCAATTTGTCACCCTGTTGCAGTTTTTTCATTTGTGTACCTCCTTAAATATTCATTTAATGGTTTGTCTACGTTATTTAGAAAATTTGATAGAAATTTTTCAAATTTACGTAGCTATGAAATTTTACATAATCTGATTATAACACAATCTGTGCGAATGGTCAATTATGTTGACTAGTTTTATAAAAAAATGAACGGCATTTGCATTTTATGTTAATTTATGCTATAATGTTTGTAATCTCTTAAAAGAGATAATATTAATAAAATGGAGGAATTTTCGAATGAAGTACAGACTTTTTAAGGAAATCACCGGATTCGAAGAAGCACAGGAAGGCAATTATGTTGTGTCAATTAACAGAGACAACAAGATTCACGTGTACGAGGAAATGACTGGAGACGTAATCACACTGAATGAATGCAAGGGACACGATGAGCTTAAGAGAACACTCGAGGAGATGAAGGCACAGGTAGTCTATGTGGTTGAAAAAAAGAATGATAAGTTCCTTATCAGAGAGCATTATGGGGCTGTGGATACAAACCTTATCAGTAATGCTCTGCTTATTTCAGCTGAACGAGACGTTGCTGAAAGTTACGTAAGAGATTACAAATAATTCCTCAAAAAAAGAGGCAGTTCGGAATGAACTGCCTCTTTTTGATACTAAATTTATATAAAGCAAATTAAAATAAATTGACTTTATATTTCAAAATTGTTTATCATATGATTAACAACAACCTCTACCACTATTACCACAGCAACAAATTATTAATATAAATAATATTATAATCCAACAACAATCATCACCAAAACCAAATCCACAACCACAGCCTCTATTTTCTGGCATAAAAATCCCCCCTTTCATATAATTGTAAAAAATTTTTAATTAATTGCATCCACAACCGCAATTATTGTTGTTTCCACAACAGCAGAAAAGTAGTAAGAATAAAATAATGAACCATAAAATTTCACTATTATTACAACAATTTCCCATAATTGTACCTCCTAAAAGAACTTTATTTTTGTTCTTTTGTATGATATATAGTATTCAAATTGAAAAAAAGTGTTAATAAAATTGGAAAAATATCTATACAAAATTTACAAATTAGTGATATAATTTCAAAAAAGTAATATTTCAGTAAGAAATACAAAAGATTTTTGGAGGAAGTTAAATGGGAAATATAGTATTATTAGATGATTTAACAATAAATAAAATAGCAGCTGGAGAAGTAATTGAAAGACCTGCCTCAGTAGTAAAAGAAGTAGTTGAAAACTCAATTGATGCTGGTGCTGATAATATATCAATAGAAATAAAAAACGGAGGAATATCATATATCCGTATTACAGATAATGGAAAAGGAATTGCAGAAGATGATTTAGAAATTGCTTTTGAAAGACATGCAACAAGTAAAATTAGAAAAGCTGAAGACTTAGAAACTGTGAAATCAATGGGATTTAGAGGTGAGGCTTTAGCAAGTATTGCTGCGATTGCAAGAGTAGAATTAGTAACAAAAACAGAAGATAGCAGTGTTGGACATAGAATAGTTGTAGAAGGTGGAAAAATCATTTTAAAAGAGGAAACAGGATGTCCAAAAGGAACAACTATTACTATAGAAAATCTATTTTATAATACTCCGGTAAGATATAAATTTTTAAAAAAGGATTTTACAGAATCTGGATATATAGAAGATGCAATAACAAGAATTGCTTTAGTTAATCCTAATATTGCAATTAAGTTTGTAAATACTGGTAAAACTGTTATACAAACATCAGGAAATGGTAATATAAAAGATATTGTTTATGGTGTTTATGGAAAAGATATAGCTGAAAATATAATAAATGTAGAGTACTATTTTGAAGATATGGCTGTAAAAGGAGTTATTGGAAATCCAAGTATTGCTCGTTCTAATAGATCAAATCAATTGTTTTTTGTAAATAAGAGATTTGTAAAAGATAAAACTTTAACAAGCAGTGCCGAACAGGCTTTTAAAGGAATGTTGCCAATTGGAAAATATGGATTTTTGATTTTAAATATTGAAATGGATCCTCATAAATTAGATGTTAATGTGCATCCAGCTAAATTAGAGGTTCGTTTCCAAGAAGAAAATAAAATCTTCAAATTAGTATATCATGCAATAAAGGAATCTTTATTAAAAATTGAAACACAAAATAAACAAAATGAAATTACAGAGGATAAAACAATGAAAAATGATTATATAGATGAAATTCAAAAAATTGAAAATAAAGTATTTAATGGAATTGATTCAAATTATACTGAGCTTGATGTGAAAGAAGAAAATAAAAGTGAGAATAAAGGAGAAAACAAAGGAATAGGTAGTTTCTTTAAAAATATTCTAGGAGGCTCTAAAAATGAATTCTCAACAAATGAAGGAAATTTAGTTGAAGAACTTTATAAAGATAAAATTCAACATGAGCATGAAGACCTTATAAATGCTTTAAAAGATGAAAACTCTGCTTCAGAAACGATAGATAAATCAGAAATAAAAAATGATGATGTAAAACCAGAAAGCAATTTGGAAAGATTGGTGAAAGAATTAGATGCTAATTTAGAAAAATTAAATATGAAGCCACAATCATCAATACTTAATGACTTAAAAGATGGATATATAACTGAAAAAACTGAAAATCATATTGATAGTGGTGAAACATCTAATTTTGAAGATAGTACATTAAATAGTGTAAGTAGTGAAATAAGTGTAAAAGAAACTGATTATTCAGATTTAAATGATGAAGGCAAATTTTCAAATAATTATGAAAATACTATAAATCAAAGTATAGAAAATGGTCAAGAAAAATATGAAAATGATTATAAAGAAAATGAAAATAAAACTATACAATATAATGAAGAGCAAATTAGTGAGTTAAATACATATAAAACAGAAAATAATAATGTAAATGAGAAAGAAAGTTCTTATGAAGCAAATTTAAATAATGATAAAAAAGATATAATTGATATAAATAGTGATAATGAGAAAACAGCAGAAAAAACAGAGGAAAAAACAAAAGAAACAGAACAAGAATCTGATGCTAATTTCGAAGAAATGTATGCAAAAATGTTTGGTAAAGTAATTTCTCATAAGGAAAAAATTGAGGAGAAAGAAGACAATGGCTATTCTGTAAAACAAGAAGATTTTAGAACTGTTGAGAATATGTCTTTGTTTACAAATAATGCATTTTATAACAGACCTGTTTATAAGTATATTGGAATAGTTTTTGGAACATATATTGTAATTGAATATGAAAAAGAAATGTATATTGTTGACCAAAAATCAGCTCATGAGAGAATTTTATATGAAAAGGTTAAAAGAAATTATTATAGTGATACAGAAAAAGATGCTCAATTAATGTTATTACCAGATATTATTAATTTAACAGAAAGACAAATGGGAATTGCAAAAGATAATTTAGAATTATTTAGAAAAGCTGGTTTTGACTTAGAAGAATTTGGAGATAAAACAATAAAATTAAATGGTGTGCCAAATATATGTATTGATTTAGATACTAGACAGCTATTTCTAGAAATTTTAGATGAAATTAATACAGTTGCAAGAACAGCTAGACAGGAAATTGAAGAAAAATTTATTGCAACAATTGCATGTAAATCTGCTGAAAAATTTAGTTTAGCTTTAACAGAAAAAGAGGTAGATAATTTAATGATACAATTATTGTCATTGCCACAACCATTTGTAAGTCCAAATGGAGAACCAACTGCAATAAGAATATCAAAAGCAGATATTGAAAAAAAATTCTCTAGAAGGTAGGGGGAACTATATGGAAAAACCAAAAATCATTGTAATATGTGGTCCAACAGCTTCTGGAAAAACTGCACTTTCAATACAATTAGCTAAAAAAATTGATGGAGAAATTGTTTCTGCTGATTCAATGCAAATATATGAAGATATGGATATTGGAACGGCAAAACCAAGTATAGAAGAAATGGATGGAGTGAAACATTATCTTATAGGTAATGTTTCTCCTACAATAAGATATAGTGTTGCGAATTTCAAAAAAGATGCATTAAATGCAATTGAAGAAATTTTAAAAAAAGGAAAAACACCTATTATTGTTGGTGGAACAGGGCTATATGTTGATTCATTAGTAAATGGTATTGATTATGATGATTCAGAAATTGATTTGAAATATAGAGCTAAATTAGATGAAATTGCAGAAAAAGAAGGTTTGGAAAAATTATATGAAAAAGCTAAAGAAATTGATTCTTTAGCAATGGAAAAAATAAGTCATAATGATAAAAAAAGAATTTTTAGGGTTTTAGAAATATATAATGCAACAGGAAAAACTAAAACTGAACAAGAAATTGAATCTAAGAAAAAGGAAAACCCATATAATTATATAGTTTTTGCAATTAATATGGATAGAGAAAAACTATATGAAAGAATTAATAAAAGAGTAGATATTATGATAGAAAATGGATTGGTTGATGAGGTAAAATCATTAATCAAAAAATATGATGAATTACCTACTGCAATTCAAGGGTTAGGATATAAAGAAGTTGTTAGTTATTTAAAAAGTGAAATTACATATGATGAAATGCTTGAAAAAATAAAACAGGAAACAAGACGTTATGCAAAAAGGCAGTTAACATGGTTCAGAAGAAACAAAGAAATAACATGGCTTGATGGACAAGCTGGTATACAAAATAATTTAGATATTATTTTGAAGGGAGTTAAAAGTGAAAAATAAGACTAAGGTTATTATAGTAATATCTTGTATTTTCTTTTTATACTGTATATTTCTTTTTATAAAATTATTAGCAAATCCAACAGATACTTTTATTGTTGAGAAAGGAAAAATATATAAAGAGGAATCACAAGAAGGCTATATAATAAGAGATGAGCAAATAATTGAAAATGACGAAGCTGGTGGAAAAATTGTTCAATTAAAAGCTGAGGGGAAGAAAGTTGCTAATGGTGAAGCAATATATAGATATACACTTGAAAATGAAAATGAGATAAATAACAAAATTGAAGAATTAGATATGCAGATTGAAGAAGCTTTAAAAAAAGAAAACAAGTTATTCTCAACAGATACTAAATTATTGGAAACACAATTAGAAGAAAAATTAGAAGATGTATATGAAAATACTGAGATTCAAGAAATTGAACAATATAAAAAAGAAATAAATAATTCATTAACTAAAAAAGCAAAAATCTCAGGGAATATGGCTGATAGCGCATTTATCAAACAATTAATTGAACAAAGAAGTGAACTAGAAAAGCAACTAAATTCAAATTCTAAATATGTATATTCAAATAAAAGTGGCATTATTTCATATAAAGTTGATAATTTGGAAGACACTTTAGTTACAGGAGATTTTGGCTATATTAATAAAGATTTTTTAGATTCTTTAAAACTAAAAAGTGGTCAAATGATTGCTTCAAACAGTCAAAAAGCAAAAATTATAAATAATTTTAAATGTTATATTGCATGTATTTCCAAAACTGATGAAGCAAAAAAATCTGAGATTGGTTCTAGATTAAAGTTAAGGTTACCAAATACTAGTGAAGTTCCAGCTACTATTGTTCATAAATCAGACCAAGGAAATAATGGAACATTACTTGTTTTTGAAATTGAACAAGAAGTAGAAAGCTTGATTAATTATAGAAAAATCAATGTTGATATAATTTGGTGGAGCGATTCGGGAATAAAGGTTCCAAATAGTGCTATTCAATATGAAGGAAAATTTGCTTTTGTTGTAAGAAACAGAGCAGGATATGATGAAAAAATATATGTTAAAGTATTAAGGCAAAATGATAATTATTCAATTGTAGAAAATTATTCAACAACAGAGCTTGAAGAATCAGGATTTGATATTACAGAATTGGATAACAAGAAATCTATAAGTTTATATGATGAAATTGTGATTAAAAAGAAATAATGTTAAAAAAATATTACAACAATATTACAGAATTATTAATTTTTTATTACAAAGTATAAAAAGTATTGACATTGATTAAAAAAAGTTAGATACTTATTACAAGCTAACAAATGAGGAGTATTATTTTAGGAGGTATATTATGTCAGGAGCAATAATGAATAAGGTATGGGATTTATTTGGAGTAGATCCATCAGCAGACACAGAAGATGAAGAATATGAAATGGAAGATTATGAAAACGAAGTTGAAGATGTAGAGCCAAAAGGTTTCTTTGGTGCTAAACGCAACAATAAAATCGTTAGCTTGCCAGCAATGCAACAAATCAAAATGGTAATATCTCAACCAACATCTTTTGAACAATCAGAAAGCATATGCGATTTATTAAAGGAGAAAAAATCTGTTATTGTAAATCTAGAATATGTTAATAAAGATGTTGCAAGAAGAATAATAGATGTTATTAGCGGAGCTGTTCATGCATTAGATGGACACATCCAAAAAGTTTCAAATTCTATATTTTTAATTGCACCTTATAATTATGATATTACAAATGAAATGGCAAGAGAAGAAATAAAAAGTAAACTTTCTGTTTCTTGGTTAAAAAACAATAATATGAATGATTAATCATAAATAGAAAATGGAGGGAAAGCATATGATTACACCACTAGATATTGAAAACAAAAAATTTTCCAGAAAAATGGTTAACGGTTATGATGTTGAAGAAGTCGATGATTTTTTAGATCAATTAACAGCTGACTATGAAGCAAAATGTAGAGATATTTCTGAGAAGGATAGAAAAATTGCTCAATTGGAAAAAGATCTTGTACATTATAAAACAATAGAAAGCACTCTTCAAAACACATTGGTTATCGCACAATCTGCAGCTGATGAAGTGAAAAATACAGCAAAACAACAAGCTGATCAAATCATAAAAGAAGCTGAAGGTACAGCAAAACAATCTTTGGATTCTTTAAATCAATCAATTGTTTTGAAACAAAGAGAAAAAGATGAAATGGAAAAACAATTTGATATTTACAAAGCAAAAATGGAATCTCTTTTAATATCACAATTAGAATTAATAAAGGATATGAAGAAAGATAATTAATTTTTGAAGAACAGAGGAATTATCCTCTGTTTTTTGTGCAAAAAGCCAAAAGAAAATTTTTAGTAATTTTTCAAAACTGTAACAAAATTGTAATTTTGTTACAGAAATATTAAGAGTATGTTACAATTGTGTTAATTATATTGACATATAGTAAAAAAAATAATATAAATATATGTGAACAGATATAAAAGAGGTTTTTATGAGAGTTATAAGTGGAACTGCAAGAGGAACAAAATTAAATTCAATAGATGAACTAACTACTAGACCAACATTAGATAGAGTTAAAGAATCATTGTTTAATATAATAAATTCTAAAATTGATGATTCAGTTATTTTAGATTTATTTTCTGGTAGTGGAGCAATAGGAATTGAATTTCTAAGTAGAGGATGTAGAACAGCATATTTATGCGATAATTCTATTAAAGCAATAAATATGATACGTCAAAATTTAGAAAAAACCAGATTACAGGAAAATGCTGAGGTAATTAATAAAGATTATAGAAAAAGCTTGCAAGATTTTGCAAATAATAATATAAAATTTGATATAATTTTTATTGATCCACCATATAAGGATAATATTGCTGTTGATTCAGTCCAAATGATATTGTCTTTAAAACTACTGAAAGAAGATGGCATTATAGTAATAGAAACCGATGAAAAAGATAGAGAATTAGAGAATTTAAAAAAATTAGATATACAAGTTTATGATATTAGAAAATATGGCAGAGCAAATCTCATATTTTTAAGTTGTGAAAGGGGCTAAATCATGGAAATATTTACTTTATTAGAAGAGTTAGAGGACATATTAGAAAATTGTAAATCAGTACCTTTTTCTGGGAAAAGTGTTGTTGACAAAGAAGAAATTTTAGAAATTATTAAAGAAATTAGACTTAAATTACCAGATGAGTTGAAACAAGCTAAATGGATAAAAGAGGAAAGACAAAGAATTTTAGTTGAAGCTCAAAAAGAAGCTGATGATATTGTTAAAGAAGCTGAAAATAGAATAATTTCAATGATAAATGAAAATGAAATTACTAAAAAAGCATATGAGAAAAAAGCTGAAATTATTGAAACAGCTAATGAAATGTCTAGGGAAATTTCTAAAGGAACAAAAGATTATGCTGATAATATATTACAAGGTCTAGAAGTGGCTTTAGAAGATGCTTTAAAAATAATACAAAATAATAGAAAAGAGCTTAAATAATATCGTTAAGTGGGTAGGGGACGGTCCTTTCTTTAAAATTGAAGGACGGTTCCTTTTTAGGTTAAATGATTGGAGGAAAAAAATTGGCAAAGAGAAAAACAAATAACAAAAAGCAAACAAAGCAGACAAGAAAGATGAATAAGGATACTGCTATTGTTATTTTAATAATTGCAGGATTATTAAGTGGTGTATTAATATATTTTAAATCAGGATATATTGGTGAATATTTAAGTAATTTATTAGGAGGAGTATTTGGTATTGTTAAATATATTCTTCCAATTGGAATATTTGCTGTTGTTATAAGCTTAGTTCGTAATAGCAAAGATTATGTAATGTCTAAACTGATACAATATGGGATTATAGTTTGTTGTATTTGCACAGTGTTAAGCATTTATGAAGTTGCGATTTCAAGGTCATTAGTTATGACAGAACCAATAAAACAAGTAACTGAAAAAGCTTTTTATTTAGGAACAATAAATAAAGGCGGAGGTGTTGTTGGAGCTATAGTTTCATATCCATTAGTAAAACTTTTAGGAATAGCAGGAACGGTTATTTTAACCATAGGATTAGCTTTGGTATTTATTGTATTTATGTTTGGATTTAAGCCAACAGAACTAATTGCAAACCTACTAGATAAAATTAAGAAGAATGCTGAACAAAATGAGAATGATAAAATAGAAAATAATAATGAAGTAGTAGAAACTAAAAAAGAAAGAAGATTAAGAGAAAAGGAAGAAAAAAGGAGACAAGCTGAAGAAGTAACACAATTACAAATTAATTTTGGAGAAGAATTAGGAAACCTAAAAAAATATAATCATGATAATGACGATTTAGTTCCATTAGGTTTGAAAAAGAATGGAAAAAATAATACAAATGATGATCCTGAGTATATTGAAGGAAATCTGTTTAAGCAAGAAGAACAGAAAAAAGAAGATAATAAAAAAGAGGTTTTACAATTAGAACACGCTGTTATTGTTGAAGATGAACATTATGAATATCCTCCAATTAATTTACTAAGTAAAAATAATAAAAAGGTGAATAAAGCTGGCGCAAGAGCATTAACAGATACAGCTGCCAAATTACAAAAAACTTTATATAGTTTTGGTGTTTCAGCAAAGGTTGAAGATGTTTCAGTTGGACCAGCAATCACAAGATATGAATTAAAACCTGCTGAAGGTGTAAGAGTAAGTAAAATAGCTAATTTGGCTGATGATATTGCATTAAATTTAGCAGCTGAAACAATAAGAATTGAAGCCCCAATTCCGGGTAAACAGGCTGTTGGTATTGAAGTGCCAAATAAAGAAAAAGAAGCAGTACATTTAAGAGATGTAGTTGAAACAGAAGAATTTGCAAATAATAAATCTAAATTAAGCGTTGCATTAGGAAAAGATGTTGCAGGTCAAGTAGTAATTGCTGATATTGCAAAAATGCCTCACGTTTTAATTGCTGGGTCAACAGGTTCAGGTAAAAGTGTTTGTATAAATACTATTATTACAAGTATAATTTATAATGCTAAACCAAGCGAAGTAAAATTAGTAATGGTTGATCCAAAGGTTGTTGAATTATCAGTGTATAATGGAATTCCACATCTTTTAATTCCGGTAGTTACAGATCCAAGAAAAGCAGCAGGTGCGCTTGCATGGGCAGTTCAAGAAATGGATGATAGATATAATAAATTTGCAACAAAGGGTGTAAGGGATTTAAAAGGCTATAATGCTGCAATGGAAAAAGAAGGCGAAGGTGGAAAATTACCACAAATTGTAATAATCATTGATGAGCTTGCAGATTTAATGATGGTTGCTGCAAAAGATGTTGAGGATGCTATATGTAGACTAGCTCAAAAAGCAAGAGCGGCTGGAATGCACTTGGTAATTGCAACTCAAAGACCTTCTGTTGATGTAATCACAGGATTAATTAAAGCCAATGTCCCTTCAAGAATCGCATTTGCTGTATCATCACAAGTTGATTCTAGAACAATTTTAGATATGGTAGGTGCAGAAAAATTATTAGGAAAAGGTGATATGTTATTTTCACCAGCGGGTTCTTCAAAACCTACAAGAATACAAGGTGCATTTGTATCTGATGATGAAGTTGAAAAAATTGTGGATTTTGTTAAGGCAAATGGAACTGCAACATATAGTGAAGAAATACTAGAAAGTATCGAAAATAGCAATAAATCTGATAAAGAATTAGCAGAAGATGCAGATGATGATGATACAGATCCACTTTTAATGGAAGCAATGGAGGTTGTTGTTGAAACAGGACAAGCTTCAACATCATTTATTCAAAGAAAGTTTAAAGTTGGATATGCTAGAGCAGGAAGAATAATTGATCAACTAGAAGAAAGAGGAATAATTTCAGGATATCAAGGAAGCAAGCCAAGACAGGTGTTAATGTCTAAAGAAAGGCTTGAAGAATTAAAGATGTCTACTGCACCAGATACAAATGAATAATTTATGGTGAGCAATTTGGGACGTGTCCCAGCTGTGCATTTTGCACAATTTGGGACATATCTAGGCCTAGATATGTCCCAAATTGTGCAAAATGCACAGCTGGGACACGTCCC
>CAMEHU010000052.1 GCA_945917765.1 uncultured Lachnospiraceae bacterium
CGTCCCCATTGGCTCCCCTTTGGCTCATAATCAAAGTAGGAGGTAAAATTAATTTGAAAGTTATTAAAAGAGATGGTAGAGCTGTTGAATATAATAGCGAAAAAATCTGTGTAGCTATTGAAAAAGCAAATAAAGAAGTAACTGAAGAAAAAAGAGCAACATCTGATGAAATTGATAAAATAGTAAAATATATCGAAGCATTAGGAAAAAAACGAATTTTAGTTGAAGATATTCAAGATATAATTGAAGAAAAATTAATGGAATTAGGAAAATATGAATTGGCTAAAAATTATGTTGTTTATAGATATACACGAGCATTGGTTAGAAAACAGAATACTACTGATGAATCTATTTTGGGGCTTATAAAAAATGCAGGTAGAGTTAATGGCAATGATGACGAGAACAGAGGTCTTGTATGTGTTCAAAGAAATTTGATAGCTGGAGAAGTTTCAAAAGATTTAACAAAAAGAATTTTACTACCAGAAAAAATTACAAAGGCACATGAAAAAGGTATTTTGTTTTTTCATGATATGGAGTATTTTATGCAACCAATGATTAATTCATGTGTTGTCAATATTGGAGATATGCTTGATAATGGAACTGAGATTAATCATCATAAAATTCACATACCGCAAGGCTTTGAAGAAGCGTGTATTATTGTTGCTAATATTATCAATGCTATTTCAAATAGTCAGTTCGGTATGCAGATTATTAATATTAAGCATTTGGGAAAATATTTAAGAAAAAGTGAAAATAGAAAGCAAGAAGAATTGGTAAATGGTGTTAAAATTTTGAAGTATCAGATTGAAGGCATGGTAAATACGTATCAAAAGAGCTCTAGTGTGATTTTAGTTTTGGATAGTGATACATCCGGGGATTATGAGAAAGAAAATTCAATGATTATCGATGAAATTTTGAAACAAAATATCGATAATTGTAAATTGATTTCTAACGAAAACATAGAAACAGAACTAAAATATCAAGCTGAGGGGCATTTTAATTATGGAATGGTAAGTATTGATTTATTTAATTTACTTCGTTCAGCAGGAAATATTGAAACTGATTTTTGGAGAGAATTAGAAACTAGACTAGAACTATGCTATGAAGCTCTAATGTGCAGACATTATGCACTTCTTGGAACACCTTCAAATGTTAGCCCAATTCACTGGCAAAATGGAGCAATCAGTAGATTGCAGCCTGGTGAACGAATTGATAAATTATTAAAGGATGGTTATTCAGATATTTATCTAGGATATTACGGATTAGATATGACAATTAATGGTGCTAAAGATAAATTTGGTTTAGATGATGCAGCAAAAGAAAAATTAAAAAATAAATTGTTGGGATTTTTGGAAAACAAAGTTCTGGATTGGAAAAAGATGACTGGGATTGATTTTGTTTTGAAGGAAGTTGAAGACAAGTTTAAATAAAGTGTTCTGATTTTCAGGACACTTTATTTATTGTAGATGTTAGTATAATGTTAATGAAATTTTCTAAAAAGTAAAAAAGTCAAATGTCGAATAATGTCAAAAAAAGACGAACGAATTTTCTTGAAAATTAAGGGCTTCTGAGATATAATAAGTACATGAAATTTATATAAATTTTATCTATTGAATTGTTTCAATAAGTTTTATTCTTTTAGTTAAATCTAAATTTTATTCAATAAAAAATAAAAAAATATATATGTTTTTACATTGACAAACAGTACTAAATATAGTATTATAAAAAAGACATATATATATTTCTACACAAGGAGGAATTATATGTCAGATGTTGATAAAATAATATTAAAAATGAAGCGACAACCAAATGGAATACGATTTAGTGAGTTGTTTAAAGTGCTAGAATATAATGGATATAAGATGAAAACACGAAAACGGTACTTCACATAGGAATTTTATAAACTCAAAAGGTGATGTTATAACCATAAAAGAAGAAAATCCATTGAAAGCGGTATATGTTAAAGATACATTAAAAAGAATTGGAGAATAAAGTTGTTTTAAATGTGTATAATTATGATATAAATTAAGAGAGGAGAATTATAATGAAAAGTGTTAAAGATTATCTAAATTTGCCATATAATTATATTATCCAGCCAATTTCTGATGAAAGCGGTTTTTATTATTATGCTAAGGTTTTGGAATTTGATGGATGCCAAAGTACAGGAGAATCTTTTGAAGAAGCATATAATAATGTAAAAGAGGCAATGGAAGGTTGGATAGAAACTAAATTAGAGAATGGTTTTGAAATTCCAATGCCAGTTGGATATGAAAGTTTTAGTGGAAAATTTGTTATTAGAATTCCAAAATCATTACATTATAAATTAGCTATAGAAGCTGATCAAGAAGGAGTATCCTTAAATCAATATGCATTGTATAAATTAAGTAGATAAAAATGGAAAGACAGATAAAAATAAGATGTTCTGTCTTTTTTTCTAGACAAAACCAAGCTATTATGGTATAATTACGTTAAATTAAGGAAAGAGAGAGAATGAATTATGCCGAAATTTTTTGTTGATAGTGAACAAGTAGATAATGGCGAAATTAAAATTATAGGAAATGATGTAAATCATATAAAAAATGTATTAAGAATGAAGGTTGGAGACACTTTTCAAGTGTGTGATAACAGCAATTCCGAAAACTTTTTAGTTAAGATTAGTAAATATGACAATGAAAATATTTTTTGTGAGATATTAGAAAAATATGAAGATAATTCAGAATCAAATATAAAAGTGCATATTTTTCAAGGATTACCAAAAGCTGACAAAATGGAGTTAATTATCCAAAAGTCAGTTGAATTAGGTGTAAATAAAATTACACCTGTTGAAATGAAAAGATGTGTTGTAAAATTAGATGGTAAAGATAGGGTGAAAAAAGTAGATAGATGGCAGAAAATAGCTGAGGTTGCTGCTAAACAAAGTGGAAGAGATATAATACCAGAAATTTGTTCAGTTAAGAATATTAGTCAAATTTCTGAAAATTTTGAAGAGTATGATTTGGTTTTATTATGCTATGAAAATGAAAAAGATTTATTATTAAAAGATGTTTTAAAAAGTGATGAAATAATTGCCAAAAGTAAAGAATGTAATGGAAATACAGATTTTAAAATTGCAATTATTATTGGACCTGAAGGTGGAATTGATATTTCGGAAGTTGAATATATGAGTAACAAAGGAGCAAAAGTTATTAGTTTAGGTAACAGGATTTTAAGAACTGAAACTGTTGCACTTTCTTTGTTAAGTATTATTATGTATGAATTCGAAAGGAATGAAAATTAATATGAGTAAAATTGCCGAAAGTAAAAAAAATGGTGAAAATAATCTTGAGGATAAAGTAGAAAATAAAAATGAAAAAGTAGCTATGGCATCAAAAGCAAGTAAGATTGATGAAATGATTGAAAAAAATAAAGCTAATGCAAAAAAAGTAGGCATTGCAAATAAAAAAGAACAGATAAATGTTAGTGATTCAAAAGAAAAAGCTAGTAAAAAATCAACAATGAACGTAGTAAGTGAAAGTAAAACACAATCAACAAAAACGTCTAAAAAGTCTACAAGCACAACTGAAAAAGCAACTACAAAAACAACTGCAAAAAAAACTACAAAAGCAACTGTTAAACCAGCTACAAAATCAGCTACAGAACCAGCTACAACAGGTACAAAAAAAACAGATACAAATTCTAATACAAACAAACAAAGTAACAATAAATCTGTTAATAAAACAAAAAATAGTAATAGTGCAAAAGTAAAAAAGAACGAAAATGAAAAAACAAATAGTAAACCAGAAAATGTAGTAAATATTACAAATAAAAAAATAAAAAATAATGTTGAAAATTCAGAAGGAAAAGAATTAAAAAATAGTGAAATTGATGAAGTTACAGAAGTTGAAGAAAAGAACTTAAATGATGAAAGTAAATATGACACAATAAGTTTAAAAGAAATAAGAGAAGCAATTGAAAACAAAGTAGATACAAAACAAAAAAGAAGCATTTTAAAAGAAGTTTTTATTAATATGGGAATGGCTGTATTAATGATATTATATCTAGTAATAGTGTGGATGGGAAACAAGAATATTTTGGGTGATGTATTAGTACAAGATTTGAAAGTAATGACTTTAATAATATTAGGAATAGGAATTGTTATCTTAGAAGTATCTTATAAAAGAGATAATTCTAAAATTGCCCTAAATAGTGCTGAAACAATAACATTTGGTGGTGCAAACCTGTGCTTGATATATGTTGTTAAATTATATAGAGATAATCTTATAAAGGTTATTTCATATATTGGAATTGTAGTTATTGGATATTACATAGCAAAATCAATATTTATGTCTATTAATAACATAAGAAAATTTAAGAAAAATAATAATGATATTAAAGAAATTATAAAATAATAGAGGTATGATATGAAAAGTATGACAGGCTTTGGAAGAAGCAAATTAGAAGAAAATTCGAGAGAATATATTGTTGAAATCAAATCAGTTAATCATAAATATAGTGATATTTCAATAAAATTACCACGAAATATTATGTGCTTTGAAGAAAAAATTAAAAAAATTATCTCAAGCAATATTTCAAGAGGAAAAGTTGATGTTTTCATTACTTTTAATAATTATAGTGATGAAGGCAAAGATGTTATAATTAACAAAGAACTTGCAAAGAATTATATCAATCAACTAAAAGAATTAGCAAATGAAAATGGCTTAGATGATAAAATCAGAGTTACTGAAATTACCAAAATGCCAGATGTTTTACAACTAAAAATTGAAGATGATGATAGTGATGTTATTTGGAAAGAATTAGAAAAATGTGTAAATCAAGCTGTAGCTAATTTCATTGATATGAGAAATGTTGAAGGTGAAAGAATTAAACAAGATTTATCAGCAAGAATAGATAATGTTGAAACACTTGTAAATAGCATTTTTTCAAATACTACTGGACTTATTGAAGAATATGTAGTAAAATTAAGGGAAAGAATAAAAGAAATTTTACAAACTGATGTTGTTGATGAAGCAAGATTAGCACAAGAAATTGTAATATATGCTGATAAATGCTCAGTTGAAGAGGAATTAACAAGATTACACAGCCATATAGCACAATTTAGAAGTTTGTTACAATCAAAAGAGCCAGTTGGAAAGAAAATTGATTTCTTAATTCAAGAAATGAATAGAGAAACAAATACTATAGCTTCAAAATCAGTTAAGCTTGAAATTACGAATTTAGCTATAGAAATTAAGACTGCTATAGAAGACGTAAGAGAACAAATTCAAAATATTGAATAAAATAAAAAAATTATAAATATAAAAAAGAAAGGGATGTTTTAAAAATGATGGTAAAACCAACAGTTACAGAATTGTTAACAAAAACAGAAAACAGATTTAAATTAGTTATTGCTACTTCAAAAAGAGCAAGACAAATTTCAGAAGGAAGTGAAGTATTAACAGATGCCGATGATGTTTCACCAGTTTCACTTGCTGCAGATGAAATCGTAGAAGGTAAGGTGAAGATATGTTAATATTATTATCAGGAGTTTCAGGAGCAGGAAAAGATACAATAAAAAAAGAATTAATTAAAAGAATGGAAAATGTAGAATCTTTGCCATCTTTTACTGATAGACCGGAAAGACCAGGTGATATTCCAGGTGTAATTTATAATTTTGTATCAACAGAAGAATTTGAAAGAATGATAAAAGATGGAGAATTATATGAATATGATGTTCATCATGAACATTATTATGGGACTTCTAGAAAGCTTATGAATGACAAAATAGCAAGTGGTAAGATAATAGTAAAAGATATGGATGTTAATGGAACAGAAGCATTATTAGATTTATTAAAGCAAGACACAAAAGTTGTTACAATTTTCTTAAGAGTGCCAAGGGAAGTTTTAAGAAAAAGACTTGAAAACAGAGTTGATAAGCCAGCTGAAAAAGACATAACAATGAGATTAAATAGATTAGATTATGAAGAGTCAAAAATGAGTTTATATGATTATGTTTTGAAGAATAATAACTTAGAAAAAACAGTTGATATTATTATGGATATTATCAAACATGAAGCTAGTGATGAAGTTAATGATTTTTAGCACAACTGGGGACGCGTCCCCGCTGTGCAAAATGCGCAATTAGGGACAGTTCTTTTAAAAGAACTGTCCCTAATTGTGCTTTTTGCACAGTTGGGACGCGTCCCCAATTGTGCACTTGAAAATCTAAACCAAAATTGCTATAATAACAAAAGCAAATATAATAAAGGAGAAACAATGATAGCAGAAGTTATAATAAACAGTAATGTGAAGAATTTAAATAAAACATTTGATTATAACATTCCTTTTGAAATGGAGGATAAGGTTAATATTGGTAGCCGTGTGCTTGTTAAGTTCGGAAATATCAAACAGCTTGAAGAGGGATTTGTTGTTAATATTAAAGATAAAAGTGATTGGGATAATTTGAAAGATATTGGCGCTGTTGAAGAAAAGGATTTTATAGATGAGCCAAAGATTGAGCTTGCTAAATGGATGGCTCATAGGTATTTTTGCAATGTTTCAGATTGCATTAAGTTGATGTTACCACCAGGTACTGGCACTAAAGATGTAGCTAAAAGAGTTAAAGAGAAGTGTGTAAATAGTGTTAGATTATTAAAAAATGAATTAGAAATAGACGAAGATATTGAAAGCAAAGTTTTAAAGTCTGAAAAACAAATTAAGGTTTTGAAATTTTTGCTAGATAATAATGATGTTTTAATCTCTGATTTAGAGGCTATAACAGAAGTTTCTAAATCAATAATAAAAACTTTAGAAAAAAATGGATATGTTGAAATATATGAAAAACAAATTGAGAGAAATCCTTTTTTACATAAGGTTGTGGAAAGAAATTCAAATTTAAGTTTAACTGAAGAACAACAACACGCCTATGAAATGGTAGAAAATGCTATTGATGATTATATGAATTCTGAATTCTTATTATATGGTGTAACTCGGTTCACGGTAAAACAGAAGTGTATTTACAATTAATTCAAAAGGTTTTAAATGAAGGCAAGTCAAGCATTATGCTTGTTCCTGAAATATCTCTTACACCTCAAACTGTTGACAGATTTATTGCGAGATTTGGTGAAGACAATATAGCAGTTTTGCATAGTAAATTATCAGTTGGAGAAAGATATGACCAATGGTATAAGATAAAAACAGGAAAAGCTAAAATTATAATAGGTGCAAGGTCTGCAATGTTTGCACCTGTGAATGATTTAGGGATAATTATAATTGATGAAGAACATGATAGTTCATATAAATCTGAAATGTCTCCTCGTTATAATGTAAAAGATGTTGCGAGATATTTAGGTAAAAAGTATGATATTCCAATAGTTTATGGAAGCGCAACACCTGATATGGATACATATTATAGAGCATTGAATGGTGATATTGAATTATTAGAATTAACCAAAAGAGCTAATAATTCAAAACTTCCAAAGGTTGAAGTTGTTGATTTGAAACAAGAATTAGCTAATGGAAATAGAAGTATGATTAGTATGAAGTTATATGACGAGATTGCAAAAAATCTACAAGATAAAAAACAAACAATACTATTTTTAAATAGAAGAGGATATTCAACTTTTATAATGTGTAGAGATTGTGGATATACTGCTAAATGTAAGAATTGCAATATTACTATGACATATCACTTAAAACAAAATAGACTAAAATGTCATTATTGTGGTTATGAATGTCCTAGTTTAACAATATGCCCAGATTGTAAAAGCAATAATATTAGATATTTTGGAACAGGAACTCAAAAATTGGAAACAGAGATTAATAAAATGTTTCCTACAGCTTCAACAATCAGAATGGATGTTGATACTGTTACAAAAAAGAATTCTCATGAAGAGATTTTAAATAAGTTTAAGAATGAAAATATTGATATTTTAATTGGAACACAAATGGTTGTAAAAGGTCATCATTTTCCAAATGTTACATTAGTAGGTGTAATAGCTGCTGATACAAACCTAAATATTGATGATTACAGAGCCAGTGAAAAGACTTTCCAAATTTTAACACAAGTTGCAGGTCGTGCAGGTAGAGAAAAAGATGAAGGTAGAGTTATTATTCAAACATATAATCCTGATAATTTCAGTATAGAATTTTCTAAAAAACAAGATTATAAATTGTTTTATGGTTTGGAATCAAAAATAAGAAAGCAGTTGAAATATCCACCATTTTGTGATATAATAATGCTCGGATTTAGTTCGGAGAATGAAAACGATATTAAAAAAGTAAGTGGTCAGGTTCATAAATATCTTAAAGATAAGATAGAAAATGAGAATATACCAATAATGTTATATAAACCAGTTCCAGCACCAATTGACAAAATAAAAAATAAATTTAGATGGAGAATTATTATTAAGTGCAAGTTTGGGGATAATATTATTGATATAATTAACGGATGTATTAATGATGTTTTCGAAAAAAGAAATTCATCTGTTAGTATGGTTGTGGATGTTAATCCGAATAATATGTTGTGATGCCAAAGGGGACGGGGCAATTTGGCATTAGCAAAAAGAGAAGGTTTTATAGAAAACTTACAAAAAAGTGCCAAATTGCCCCGTCCCTTTTGGCACAGAGAAAAGAAAGGAGCAAAAAATGGCAATAAGAAATATAAGAGAAGACGGAGATGAAATCTTAAGAAAAAAATGCAAAACAGTTGAAGTAGTAGATGAAAAAATAAAACAATTAGTTGATGATATGCTTGAAACAATGTACAAATTTAATGGCGTTGGTTTAGCTGCACCTCAAGTTGGTGTTTTAAAAAGAGTTGTTGTAATTGATATAGATGATGGAAAAGGTCCATATGTTTTAATCAACCCTGAAATCATAAAAGAAAAGGGTGAACAAGAAGTTGAAGAAGGTTGCTTAAGCTTTCCAAATCAATTCGCTAAAATAATAAGACCGGCTGAAGTTACAGTTAAGGCTTTGGATAGAGATGGAAAAGAATATAAAATAAAAGCCAAAGAATTATTGGCACAAGCTATTTCACATGAAGTTGATCATTTAAATGGAATTTTATTTGTTGATAAAATAATACCAGGAACTTTAGAAGTAGTGAAGAATTAAAAATGAAACAAAACAAGACCGTTCCGGAATGTTGCAAACTTAAAAGGAGGAATTATAAGATGCTTAATATATTATTTATGGGAACCCCAGATTTTGCTAAAGAGTCATTAGAGGCTGTGTATGATGCAGGATATAATATTATTGGTGTTGTTACAAATGTTGATAAACCTAAAGGTAGAGGAATGAAAATGATGGCTTCTCCGGTTAAGGAATTTGCTATTCAAAATAATATTCCTATTTATCAACCTGAGAAAGTAAGAAAAAATACAGAATTTATTGAAGAAATGAAGGCTTTAAAACCGGATGTGATATGTGTTGTTGCTTATGGAAAAATTTTGCCTAAAGAAATTTTGGAAATTCCTCATTTGGGTTGTATAAATGTTCATGGCTCTTTATTACCTAAATATAGAGGAGCTGCACCAATTCAATGGGCTGTTTTAAATGGAGATAAAAAAACTGGTATCACAACAATGTATATGGATGAAGGTATGGATACAGGTGACATGATTTTAAAACAAGAAGTTGAAATAGGTGATAATGAAACAACAGGAGAATTATGGGAAAGATTATCAAAAATTGGAGGAGAACTTTTAGTAAAAACGTTAGAGGAAATTGAAAATGGAACAGCACCAAGAGAAAAACAAGGTGACGATTTTACTATGGCTCCAATGTTAAATAAAGAAATGTCAAAAATCGATTGGGAAAACAAATCAGCAGTTGAAATTAAAAATCTTGTTAGAGGTTTAAATCCAATAATGGGAGCATATAGCTTTTTAGAAGGTAAAAAAATCAAATTTTGGAAAGTTGAAAGTCTGACAGATGAACAGCTATTTGAAGAATTTCCTGATTTAAAAGAGTATGAGCAAAAATTTAATGAGCTATACCCAGGAACAATTTTATTTTCTGATGCAAAAACAGGTTTATATATAAAAACTATTGAAGGAAATATTAAAGTGTTAGAAATACAAGGTGAAAATGCGAAAAAGATGGACGTAAAAGATTTCTTGAGAGGAAATCAGTTATATGCATGCAGTGTTTTTGAATAGAGTGAGCAATTGGGGACGTGTACCAGCTGTGCAAAATGCACAGCTGGTACACGTCCCCAAT
>CAMEHU010000053.1 GCA_945917765.1 uncultured Lachnospiraceae bacterium
ATTACAATTTTTAGCCTTACGGTTTCAATACTTTTCAACTAGCGAAAAGATTCAATGTCAATTTATGTAAATTGTTGACTATTTTGCCATTTTATGCTATAATAAAAAAGTGATATATAAAAAAGAGAATAATAAAATTAAATAAATGAACTATCAAAAGATACTTACTCATTTATAATTAGATTAAAAGGAGAGATAAAAATGGAAAATTTAATTAATGAAACTTTAGTATTTGGACACAAAAACCCAGACACAGACGCTATTATGTCAGCAATGGTAATGGCAAATTTAGAAAATAAATTAGGAAATAATGCAAAAGCTGTTCGTTTAGGAAATATCAATAAAGAAACAGAATATGTATTTAATTATTTAGGTATTGAAAGACCTGAATTAATTGAAGATATCGCTGATGGTCAAAATATCATATTAGTTGACCACAACGAATCAACACAAAGTGTTAACAACTTATCAAATGCAAAAGTTCAAAAAATAGTTGATCACCATGCAATTAATTTTACAACATCAGCTCCATTATATTATAGAGCAGAACCAGTTGGATGTACATCAACAGTATTATATAAAATGTATAAAGAAAATGATGTTGAGATTTCAAAAGAAATCGCTACAATGATGTTAAGTGCTATCGTTTCTGATACATTATTATTCAAATCACCAACATGTACAACTGAAGATAAATCTATAGCTGAAAAATTAGCTAATATCGCTGGTGTTGATGTTGAAGTTTATGGTACAGAATTATTAAAAGCTGGTACAGATTTAAGCGAATTTACACCTGCTGAAATTATTAACATAGACAGTAAATTATTTGAAAAAGGTGGAAAAAGATTTAAAATAGCTCAAGTAAATACAGCTGACTTAGATAGTATTTTCAAAGATAAAGTTTACTTTGAAGCAGCTATTAATGATGAAATTAAAAAAGATAACTTAGACTTATATATGTTTGCTGCAACAGATATTATTAATTCAAATTCAAAAATTATTTCTTTAGGAAATGATTCAGCTGTTGTAGAAAAAGCTTATGGTGTTACTCTTGATAATAACACAGCTTTACTTGAAAATGTTGTTTCAAGAAAGAAACAAATGTTACCTGGAATTTTAGATAATTTAGATTAAAAAAGAACGCGAAAGCGTTCTTTTTTTATCTGTTTTTTTATCTGTTTTTAAATTTTTTAAGAAAGGTTCTATAAATTAGATTTATTTTTTTTCTGTCCCTAATTGTGCAAAATGCACAGCTGGGACGCGTCCCCAACTGTGCACATACTTATTTTTCATTCATCTTCTTCATTTCCTCAAATCTCTTAACCTTAGCAGTAGTAGTCTTAATCATAGGCTCTTTAGTAATAACCAAATTCTTAATGTGTTTATAAGTTGTAAGCTTACTGTTAATCTCTTTAACATCTTTCCAAATTATATCCTTTAGTTCTTCTTCACTAATATCTCCATATTTTTGTTTAACATATATTTCATTATAAACTATTTTTACAGAAACAACTAAGTCATCGTCTTTAGGCATTCCAAAAACCATATTTTCTGCTACATAAGGAAGTTCACTAATTAATTGTTCTAATTCTTCTGGATAAACGTTTTTACCGTTTTTCAATACTATAACATTTTTTTGTCTTCCTGCTATAAAAATAAATCCATCTTTATCCATATATGCTAAATCTCCTGTATGGAACCATCCATCTTTATCTATAACAGCATTAGTTGCCTCTTCATCCTCATAATATCCAAGCATTACATTAGGACCTTTTGCTATTATTTCGCCTATTCCTTCTTCATTTGGATTATCTATTTTAATATCTACTTCTGGTAAAGGAAGTCCTATTGAACCATATCTAATATTTTTTACATTTTCAGCTACCAATACTGGTGCAGTTTCAGTTAATCCATAACCTTGAACAGTTAAAAATCCCAAATCATTGAATCCTTCCGCAACAGTTCTATCAATTGCAGATGCACCACTTACAACAAATCTTAAGTTTCCTCCAAGATTATCATAAATTTCTTTGAATAGTTTTTTACGAATATCAATTTTAAATTTTAATAAAAATTTACTAATCTTCATTCCTTTTTCAAATGTTTTCATTTTTCCTTGTTTTTCTATTTGGTGCATTACCTTTTTGTAAATTGATTCTATTAATAATGGCACACAAACAAAACATGATACATGATATTCTTTCATGTTGTCTTGAATATATCTTAATCCATCACAAAATACATTAGTTGCTCCTCTTGACATAAACAATAATAATCCTGTTGAGCCAAATGTATGGTGGAATGGTAAAAATGCCATATTAATATCTGTTGGATCTATGTATTCAACACAATTTAAATTATATATATTGCTTGCAATGTTTTCTTGTGAAAGCATTACAGCTTTTGCCATAGATGTAGTGCCTGATGTGAATATAATTGCAGCCATTTTTTTAGTATCTATCTCTGCATTTAAGTATTCATTATTTCCTTTTGCCAATTCATCTTTCCCAATTTTTTCAACATCTTTTATTGTAGTAAATCCATCAATTTCAGTATCTACCATACAAATACATTTATTTAATGAAGTTGTGCCATTCTGAAATATTTTTTTAATTGTTTCTTCATATTCTTTATCAAAAACAATAACTTCTGCTTTACTTCTTTTTAAAGATAATTCAATTTCCGCTTCTGGTAATCCTTTATCTAAAGGAACTAAAACACCTAATCCCCCTAGCACTGTACAATATGTTAAAGCCCAAGGATAGCTGTTTTTTCCAATTACAGCAACCCTTTTATCTTTATAACCCATAGCCATTAACCCTGCACCAAATTCATTAATCTCTTTTTGGAATTCAGAATAAGTAATATCTGTATAAGATACCTCTTTTCCATTCTTATGTTTTATTTTAAATGCAACATTGTTTGGATACAACTTAACTGCATTTGCCATTATATCTCTAATATTATCAAATTTTTCAGCATCGTAAATTTTCTTTAATTTCATCTTGATACCGCCCTTCATTTTTGAATTTGAATTTATTATCTCACAACTAATTAATTTATGCAATGGTTTGACTACACATTCGAGAAAATGCACAGTTGGGGACGCGTCCCTGCTGTGCATTTTGCACAATCAGGGACACATCTTTTATTTTAATTAAATCAAATCTAAGAGTTATTAAACAAATTCATTTTTCTCATTCATTTTAACCTTCTATAAATCAAACTATATATTTAATCTTATTTTTCGCGAAGTACTTATTCATGATTTTTTCAAAAAAGACACTTCCTTCTTCCATAATTTCTTTTTTATACATATACCTCCCCCTGCCTCTAACCATCATCAAATCCTTATTATATAAATCAATGGCATTGGGAAATGCTTCTTGATTTATTGCATTATGAACATAGCTATAAGTCATAAAAATTATCTCAAAAAAGACATCCTTCTTCACTTCATCGCTTAAATTTTCAGATAAATATTTAACTAAATCCTCATATTTTTCTTTCCAATTATCTACCAAAACTACAGGTGCAATTAATATTCCAACTGGATAACCTGCCTTTTTTAATTTATTTATAGCTTCAACTCTATTTTTCAAAGGCGAAGTTCCTATTTCAATCTCACTAATAATTTCCTGAGGATTAACACTCATTCTAATTATTATTTTTCCTTGATGATCTAAATTTAATATAGAATCAACCATATCAAATTTTGTTGGAAAAGTTAGCTTACCTTTCTCTGCCTTTGTAACAAAATTTTCTATTGTCCATACTAAATTTCCGGGTTATCATATTCTCTAGAATCAAATCACTATTACTTCCTATTTCAAATACTAATTCTTTATCAGACCTATTTGCTGTTTTTATTATTTTATCCAGCATTTCCTCTCTATTAACAAAAAGCCTTAAATACGAGCATTTATTAAAATTACATACCAAATAACAATATAAACACATTGCAATACATCCGTGATGATGTATATGGTACTAAATAATCTGAAACTTTATGGTTCTCCACAAATTTATGTGTTTTTCTAACCCCAATTATAATGTTTTGCTTCATATTTTTAAATTCAGAATTCTGCTTTGTTCTCATTTCTTCTATATTATTATGATTTTCTATTTCAATACATGGCACGTTTTTATTTCTATATTCAGTAAGTAATCTCTTTCCCAACTCATAATTTTCTGCATTTTTTTCATAATATACTCCCTTTGGTATAAACATTTTATCCTCCTGTAACACTAATAGAATTTTTATTAGTATTTGTTAATAATAATGTTTTATTCTTAATTTATAAAGTTTTAAAATTTGACAAATTAATAAAAATAGCTAGAATAAAATATAATACTTTATTCTAGCTATTTTATATTATCAATATTTATAATTTTTTATTTCCTGTCTTTTATTAATCCTTGATAATTTGTCATCTATAAAATTAATAGCTTTAGCATAAAACTCCAATCTTTTAGAATCCCAAAAAGAAATTTTTTTATTACTTTTATATTTCATTTTATGCTCATTCTCAGCCCAAAAATCCATTGCCATTGTTCTTATTTGAATTTCAACTTTAACAAAAATTTGATTTTTCAAATTAGAATCAAAAATCTTTACAGGAACTTCAACAATCATATGATAACCTGAATATCCACTTTTCTTCGGATTTTTTATATAGTCTTTTTCAAGAATTAAATTCCAACTAGGAATTTTCTCTATTATTTTTACAACTGTATACACATCTTCTTTAACAGGACAAACTACTCTTACCCCTGCAATATCATTAATATTATCTACAAGATTTTTATAATTTAACTCTAAATTTTTCTTTTTCATTTTATTAACAATACTTTTTGGGGCTTTTATTCTTGAAGTTGCATGATTTATAATATTTCTATTAAAAATATTATTATACTCAAACTTTAACCCATTTACCATCTCATAAACTTGATTACATGCCTTCTGATAAATATTCATAAGCATATCAAATTCTTTTTCTTTTGTATTAATAGGTATTATTTCATTAAGCATTATTCCTTTTTCATTAATATCAATACCATTTTCTTTTATTGATATATCATTTTGAAAATCAAAATTGCTTATAATAATCTCCTCCTTTAAGTTATCTTCTAGTATATATAAATGTATATAATTAACATTTTTAAAATTTTACTAAAAGCTACAACTATTTTTCCTTTTACAATTATTATTTTATCTATAATTTATTTTCAAAATATATCCATTTTGTGAAAGTTTTGTGAACTTTAAAAAGAACCCGGTACTACCGAGCTCTCTTTCTCTCATTAAACTTTATGCAACATAACAGCTTACACTTACACTGCCATAGCTACATGTAGCATAAAAAACTATAGGATAATTAAACGGATTGCTAAACTGTAAATCTTTACTACCATAGTCTACAGCTGCCTCATCATCACCTGAAGCATAGCTTACCGCACGAGAATGTGGATACTTTATAGTATATATTCCGCACTCTCTTGCTGTCTTATTAAGGGCAGTAGATACAACACATATTCCACCACCAGGTTCAGTACCATCAATAACTGGAGCTTCAATATATCCCCAATCATTATAGCCTGTTTCAGGATTAACGCTTTGAGCTGTTTTCCAGCCTACAAAGCTATTCCATGAAAAATATTCACCTGGGTCTAATGTTAAACCATTAATATCTGTTACTGCTTGCGCAATATTGGTCCAACTAGCACTATCTGGTGCAGAATAAACAATGCTTGATCCAATAAACTGTCCTGAATTATTTTGTGTTTGCTCCTGTGTTTGTACATAATTTTCAGATTCTGCTGAATCTTGCTGAGTATAATCTATAAATTCACTAGGAATCATTAGACTTTCCCCCTCAAAAACAAAATCATCTAATGTACGTTCATTAGCTTCTGCTAACAGTTTTTTGTCCACTCCAAAAGATACTGCTATAGAACTCCACGAATCACCTGGTTGTACTTTGTAATACTGGAATCCATTTTGCAAAGAAATTTGACTACCATTGTCTACTTCAACTGAGTTAGGCACATTTGTTGTACTTTTGGGTAATTCTTCGGCTGTTGTAGCACTTATACCATTGTTAGATGTTTGAGTAACTTGTGCAGTTTGCGTATTTGGTGTAACTTTTGTAGTTTGAACTGGTTGCGTTATTTGTGTGTTTTGTTCAGTAATCAGTAAATTTTCTGCAACTTTTGTATTCGTTAAAACACCTGTTGTAGTAGTTGTTACACTACATTCTTTCCGAACAGTACTTGTAGCATAAGCTACATTTGATACTGTGGTTGTTTCAGATATGATTATACTACTTGTTTCATCAAAGACATCATTTACTTTTGAATTACTTTCATTGCAAGAACAGCAACAAATCGCAACTAAAGACACAACGAACATTTCAGCAAAATTTTTCAATGTACTCATCATAGATATCTCTCCTTTTGTAATCAAGAATATGCTTTTAGTTTAATGAGATTGGTTTAAAACTAAATACTTAGTTTTAATATATACATATAGTATATATTATAAATTATACCATATTTGAAGCATTTCTTCAAATTTATAATCCAAAAAACTTCTACAATTAGCTTTTAAATTTTTTTAACATTTTTTTACGCTTCTAAAAATAAAAAAACACAACCCCTTCAATCTTAAAGATGTGTCCCAAACTGTGCAAAATGCACAGCAGGGACGCGTCCCCAATTGTGCACACTATGTCAAATCAACGCATATTATGTAATATACACTACAAAAAAGGAGGAAAATGTATGTATAGAAGATTTAATAAATGTTGTAAATGCGCCAAATGTCAAAATATGAATAATAATGATATTGAAGATATTTTAGAAGATGTTTGTGATGATGCAGCAACATTATCAGCATTTGATGATGATGAAAATGAATGTAGTTGTGGTTTTAACCAAGGTATGTCTGTTTTTCCTGAAAACCCAACTTTAGCACAAAGCTATGTTCCTTATCAATTTATGAATGAAACATTTAAACCTTGTGTTGGATTAAAAATGGGAACTATCTTCCCTGAACTTGTTAGTCCTTATGTTCCATGTCAAAGTATTGAAGAAATAGAATTTATAAAAGCTATGAATAAAATTGGAAAGGGGTGCAATAGATAATGGATTGTAATGAAAAATGTAATTGCGATATGTGCCCTATCAAAAGGGATTGTGCATGTACGTGCAAATATGAATTTGAATTAAATAATATGCCAAATAATAATGCAAATGAGGCTACTATGGAAGAATTAAAAGAACAATTAAAATGTTATAGATTTGCTATTATTGAATTAGGATTATATTTAGATACTCATCCAGATGATGAAAAAGCTCTTTGTTTGCATAGAGAATATGCAAAAAGATTTAAAGCTTTAGAAGAACAATATCAAAAGGTTTATGGACCTTTATCTATAATGTATCCATGTAAAAAATGGAGATGGCTAGAAGGTCCTTGGCCTTGGGAAGGAGAGTGCAAATAATATGTGGACTTATAATAAAGTTTTAGAATATCCTATTAAAATTAAATGTAAAAACCCTCAGTTGGCTAAGTTTATCATCAGTCAATATGGAGGTCCTGATGGTGAACTTGCCGCTTCTTTAAGATATTTGTCTCAAAGATTTGGTATGCCTGATGAAAGAGCTAAGGCTATTTTGAATGATATTGGTACTGAGGAATTGGCTCACTTGGAAATGGTTGGAACTATAGTCCATCAATTAACTGATGGAGTTTGTCCAGAAGAATTGAAAAAAGCAGGACTTGGCGATTATTATACTGACCATGGTTGGGGTGTTTACCCACAAGCTACAGCAGGTTACCCATTCACAGCCTCAGTTTTAGCTGTAAAAGGTGACCCTATTGCGGACCTACAAGAAGATTTAGCTGCAGAGCAAAAAGCTAGAGCAACTTATGAAAAACTAATCGACCTATGTAAAGATGACCCAGATGTAATTGATCCACTTCGTTTCCTTCGTGAAAGAGAAGTTGTTCACTTCCAAAGATTTGGTGAAGCTTTACGAGGTATTCAAGATAAATTGGCACAAAAGAAATTCTACACTGCCACAAAATCTTGTATTAACAGTAGTGCTGGATGTATAAAAAGCGAGATTTTAAGTGATATGGATAATGATTGCGGATGTAATAAATAATTCAGTTTTAATAATATAGTTTAGTTATACTTTGCGAAGAATCATAACATAATAGAGGCTACTAAAAAGTAGCCTCTATATATTATTTTTTATCTTTCTCTCAAAAAACCTATTATCTATAAATACTTATTTCCACATTCTTTAAACATTATCATAATGAGACCATAAGCTCAATACTCTAATTAACTTTTTATCTTCTATTACTTCATACACTAATCTGTGCTGTATATTAATTCTTCTAGAATACAATCCTGATAAATCGCCAACTAATTTTTCATAAGGTGGTAGTATTTGAAATGGATTTTCTTTTATTATATCTACCAATTGTTTTGCTTTTATTTCCAAACTTCGTTGTTTTAATTTCTGTATATCTTTTAAAGCTTTTTTATGAAATTCAATTTTATACATTCTACCAGTCCACCTCGTCTTCGTTTACAAATTCTTCGTTGCTGTCGTTTTTTCTATCTAGGATTTCTTTCTTTAATCCTGGAACAGACTCAATATACAATGTTTCAATTAGACTGTTATAATCCTCTTCAGATAGTATTATAGCATTTCCATTTTTTGTTGATACATTGATTGGTTCGTTATATTTTATCGTATTTTCTAGCATATTATAAATGTCTTCTCTAAAACTTGTTACATTAACATTGGTCATCTTACAACACCCCCTTAATATAATTATATTATAACATACGCTTTTACGTACGTCAATATTATTATATTATTTTATTCCGAATTTGAAAAATTATTCGAAAAATTAATATATTTAACTCCCATTCAACTAATAAAAATCACTCTAAATTCATCAAAGAATTTAGAGTGAAATTTCTGATTTTTATTCTGGAATAACACTAACATAGCATGTTTGTGAATTCCAATCAAAAGACGCTTCAATTCTTAAAGAATATGGATATGGGTTATAAAACCTAAAATCCATACTACTATAATTTAAAGACGCCTGATGACCTATGGATGCATATGACATATCAATCGGTACACCATCTTTTGTATGATTATGTGCCTCTAATATGTTTTCGATTCCAACAACTGCTTCTACAGCATTTCTGAGGCATGATGATACAACACATACACCTCCGCCTCTAGCAGTTGGATTTGGATTTTCTGCGGTTGGAACAAATGTATCGTCTATTACAAGGGCTTCCTCATAACCATCAATACATGGTCCTACATCGAGGAACCAGCTAAATTGGTAATATGCTGGAACAATTATACCATTAATATCTGAACACGCATGCTCAATATTAAGTAGACTGTTATAGTCTGTGGTATATGTTACTCCCCCATAATATCCAGGCTCGTGCATACTGTAACTTTCCGTCTCACTTCCTGTATCATACGGAGTAATAGTCAAAAAGTTTCTTCGATTTGTGTGATGCTCAGGAAGTTCATAATCATTATTATATCCTTCATATGAGTTTTCACCCTGTGTTGCATTGTCTTGATAATTAGAATTACTATTGTCATAATGTGAAAAAGTGAAATTATATTCCTTTATCGGTATTGAAGTTGTTTGAAAATCTTGACTATTTGGCGTGTTCACATTGTTATTGGGATTGTTTGGGTCATATGGTTGTACTGTTGCTATCGTACAGGAGCAAATACAAATCGAATACATTGCACTAATTGAAGCAATTAATACTTTTTTCATATTCTATTGTTTTGGATTTACTCTTGTCAAATCCTCCTTCATTTTTGACAAGGGAGTACAATTAGTACTATTCTTTGCGAATGAAATCATCAGTAAAAATCAGAAAAAAACTGTATTTTTGCTATTTTTAGCATGTTGGAATTATATCACTTTTTTTTACTTATTTCAATAGGTATACATAAAATAGTTCGTTTTTTCAATTTTTTGACTCAAACCATCATAGCTTTCTCCCTAATCTAACACTTTCACTTTTTTCTCAAATCGAGTAGGAACTGAATAATTATTTTATTCAGTGTCCTCTCACACCACTGTA
>CAMEHU010000054.1 GCA_945917765.1 uncultured Lachnospiraceae bacterium
CTTGTGATTTTTTAGTTGGTATTGTTGTATTTCTTTCAATTAATTTTGTAAATACACCACCATATGTTTCGATACCTAATGATAATGGTGTTACATCTAATAATACTAAATCTTTAACATCTCCAGATAATACACCACCTTGAATAGCTGCACCAACTGCAACACATTCATCAGGGTTAATACCTTTATTTGGTTCTTTTCCTGTAATTTTCTTAACTGTTTCTTGAACTAATGGAACTCTTGTAGAACCACCAACTAATAATACTTGTGCAATATCATTTGCTGTTAATCCAGCATCTTTTAATGCTTGATTTACAGGTCCTGTTGTACTTTGAACTAAATCACCAATTAATTCTTCAAATTTAGCTCTTGTTAAAGTAATATCTAAGTGTTTTGGTCCTGTACTATCAGCTGTGATGAATGGTAAGTTAATATTTGTTTGAGTCATTCCTGATAATTCAATTTTAGCTTTTTCAGCAGCTTCTTTTAATCTTTGCATAGCACTTTTATCTTGTGATAAATCTATACCATTTGATTTTTTGAATTCAGCAACTAAGTACCCAATAATTTTTTCATCAAAATCATCTCCACCTAGTTTGTTATTTCCACTTGTAGCTAAAACTTCAAATACACCATCACCAATATCTAGAATAGATACGTCGAATGTTCCTCCACCTAAGTCATAAACCATTATTTTTTGTTCTGTGTTATCTTTATCAACACCATAAGCAAGTGCTGCTGCTGTTGGTTCATTGATAATTCTTAAAACTTCAAGACCTGCTATTTTACCAGCATCTTTAGTTGCTTGTCTTTGTGAATCACTGAAATAAGCTGGAACTGTAATAACAGCTTGTGTAACTTTTTGTCCTAAATAACTTTCAGCATCTGATTTTAATTTTTGTAAAATCATAGCAGAAATTTCTTGTGGTGAAAATTCATCACCTTCAATATTTACTTTTTTGTCTGTTCCCATATGTCTTTTAATTGAAATAACTGTGTTGTCTGGATTTGTAACAGCTTGACGTTTAGCAATTTGTCCTACTAATCTTTCACCATTTTTTGAAAAAGCAACAACTGATGGTGTAGTTCTATTACCTTCAGCATTTGGTATTACTACTGCTTCTCCACCTTCCATAACTGCAACACATGAATTTGTTGTACCTAAATCGATTCCTATAATTTTTCCCATTTTAAAAATCCTCCTTTAAATTTGTGCCAAAAGGGACGGGGCATTTTGGCTATCCTTTTTTATATATTTTTTTCTTTAAGCCGTCCTTAATATTTTTATTTTTATTAAATACTCTTAATTAGCAACTACAACTAATGAATGTCTTATAACTTTATTTCCAATCATATATCCTTTTCTGTAGTCTTCTTTAATCTCTTGAATTCCAAGTTCAGGATCAACAACTGAACTAACAGCTTCGTGAAGCTCTGGATCAAAAGTTTTTCCAACTGATTCAATTTCTGTAATGCCATTTGATTTTAAAACATCTTTAAATTGTTTTAAAACAAGCTCAACTCCGTGTTTGTAATTATCATCTTTACTTTCGGCACTTACAGCTTTTTCTAAATTGTCGATAACAGGTAATAAAGATACTACAATATCAGAAACTAAAGAATTATATAATCCTTCTCTTTCTTTTGCACTTCTTTTTTTAAAGTTATCAAATTCAGCCATTAATCTTTTCAGTCTATCATCTTTATCATCTATTTCGGCTTTTTGAGATTCTAATCTTTGTTTTAAATTGTTAAGTAACTCCATATTTACTTCACCATTTAAATTTTGATTTTGCTCCATATTTTCTTCTAAGTCTTTTTCCATTATCTACTTCCCTCCATTTCCCATTAAACCTTTTATATATTTCATAACAGAGATAACTTTAGAATAATCCATTCTTTTAGGTCCTATAATACCTATAGTTCCCATTTCTTTATCATTTATTTTCTGTTTGAAAGTAATAACACTGAAATCCTTTAATCCATCTTCATCATTGTCATCGCCAATATAAACATTGATGTCATCAGCAAATTCTGAATTCAACAGATCAACTACTAAATCTCTTTTATCCAAAATATTAAGAAAATTCTTTGCCATTTGAACGTCTTGAAATTCAGGTTGTTCAAATACTTTATTAGTTCCTTCATAATAAATCTTTTCTTCTTCTTCTATTACTTTATTAATTTGTTCAATAATTGTTTTTATAACTTCTATACTATAATTTAACTCAGAAAAAATGTATTCTTCTATAGGTTTATCAATTTTTTCAAATGGTTTTCCTCTTAATTTTGCATTAAAAATATTATTTAGATTTTGAACTTGTTCATCTTTTACATCTTCATCAAATTTAATTATTGCCTCTTTGACTAATCCTCCATCAGTAACAATTACACACATTAACATTCTTGTTCCCAATAAAACAAACTTTATTTCTTCTATTAATTGGTCTGTGCTTTTAGGTCCAATTGCAACTGTAGTATAATGAGTTATTTCAGATAAAGTATTGGTTGTGATTTTTGTTAGTTCTTCAATTTCATTTACTTTTATTTCAAGTTTATCTCTAATATATTTTGTTTCTTCAATTGATAAATTCTGCTCTTTTAATAATTCATCTACATATAGCCTATAACCTTTTGCTGATGGAACTCTACCACTTGATGTATGAACTTTGTCTAAATATCCTTCTTTTTCAAGTTCAGCCATCTCGTTTCTTATTGTTGCACTACTAAAATCAATTCCATGTTTTTTAGTAATTGCTCCAGAGCTTACTGGTTCTGCTGTATCTACATATTCATCAACTATGGCTTGTAAAATTTTCTTTTTTCTATCATTTAACATTATTTCACCTCTTTTATGTTTTTGGTTTGTATACATAAAATTAGCAATCTTTATTCAAGACTGCTAATATAATATAACTTTATTTAGCAAATGTCAATAGAGATTGCTAATTTTTTTCATTTTTTTATTTAATTCTAAAGTAAGCTAATAAATGCACTTACTATTTTTTATTTCTTATAAAAACTATCAACTAAACAAATTCTGTCCAAACCTGATTTGCTAGGTCTAAACCTTTGTCAGTTAATCGAATTGAATTGTCTAATACTTCTATTAATTCTTCATTTACCAACTTGTTAAGTTCATTTCTAAACACATATAAAGGATTATCTATAAATTTTTCTTTGAATTTGCTTATTATTACTCCATCTATTTTTCTTAAGCCAAGTAACATATATTCCTTCATCATATCTTGTTTCGACTGATTTTCGTGGAATATTACATTATAAATAGAATTGTCACTTTCTATATTTTGTATATACTGCTTTAAATTATCTATATTTGAATATCTTATTTCATTAAAATATGAGTGTGCAGAAATTCCGAATCCTAGATATTGGCATTGATTCCAGCAATTTGTATTATGTTTTGATTTATATCCTTTTTTGGCAAAATTTGATATTTCATAATGCTTATAGTCACTATTTTCTAAAGTTTTCTTAACCTTCCAATACATTTCTCTTTCAAGCTCTTCACTTGGTAATTCTAAATCTCCATTTTCTATTAACTCAAACATTTTGGTATTTTCTTCAACGATTAGTGAATATACCGATACATGCTCTGGATTTATTCCTATAATTTTTTGTAATGATTCTTCAACATCAGTTATACTTTGATTTGGAAGTCCTATCATTAAATCAACGTTAATATTTTTAAACCCAACCTTTCTAGCTAAATCATATACTTCGATAAACTGCTTATAATTATGTATTCTTCCTAGCATTTTAAGTATTTCATCATTAGAAGATTGAAGTCCAATGCTTAATCTGTTTATTCCACTTGAAAAATACTTTCTTAGCTTATTTTCATCAACAGTTCCCGGATTAACTTCAATTGTTATTTCCGCATTTTCTAAAACATTAAATTTCTCAAATACTTTTTTTATAATTTTTTCGATGTATTTAGCGTCAATTATTGAAGGAGTTCCACCACCAATATATATAGTATCTACTTTATTATTAAAGTTATTTTTTGCGTTTAATTCATTAGATTTTTCATCGATTTCTTTAAGTAAACATTCTACATATTTTTCAATATTTTTTTCTTCACAATCAAATGAAACAAAATCACAATACTTACATTTTTTCTTGCAGAATGGTATATGTATGTAAATTCCAATGTTTTCCAAATCATTCATCCTCTCTCATTTTGTATAATTTTTATTCTATTATTTTTTTCTTAATTCTTCCGCTAATTCACTTATAACTTTAAACCTATAATTAACCCCAGACTTTCCAACAGGATTTGTTAGCATTTTCCCTAATTCAACTAAAGAAATCTCTGGATTTTCTAATCTTAAATTTGCGACCTCTTGAACATTATCTGGCAATTCATTAAACTTTTTCATTTTCTTTATCAAATTTATATCATCTATTTGCTTTAATGCTGCATTTATTGTTTTATTTAGATTTGCAGTTTCGCAATTTACTAATCTGTTAACATTATTTCTCATATCTCTAATTACACGAATTTCCTCAAATTTTAAAACAGATGAATTAGCACCTATAAATGCAAGAAATTTTGAAATTTCTTCCCCTTCTTTTAAATATAAAGTATTATTAAGTTTTTTCATTTGTATATTATATTTTTTTAGAATATTTAAAACATATTCTAAATTTTGTTCATTACTGTAAATTACTTCTAAATGATATATTCTTTCAGGATTATTAATAGATCCACTTCCTAAAAAGCTTCCTCTTATCAATGCTTTTTCTAATATTTCTGAGTTACAAAATTCTGTTATATTATTATTTAGAATTAATTTTGCATCTATATAATCTAATTCATCAAATTCTATTTTTTCTTTAACATTAATTGTAAAAACCTTTCCTTGTATATCAATCTCATATTTAGAAATATTTAAATTATTAAGCAATTTGGCAAATCTATTTATGTTATATTCACTTTCTGTTGAATATTTTATTTTATTACTTTTTAAAGAAATATTATTTGTAATTAAATATCCTAACAATTCAGCTTTTACAACATCTTTATTTGATAAATTGCTTATTTTGCTTAGTTCTTCTTTTATACTCTTAGAAAACGACATTTTCACACCAACTTTCGTCAAATTATTTACGATAATATTATTTCATTTTATGTAAAATGTCAAATGCTTATTCTAAATTAAAAAAAATCTATACAATTTTCCAAAAATTACTATTGATATTTTTAATAATCTATGTTAATATATATTTAAATAATAAATACAAAATATTTTCCCTGCGTAGTGCGTGTAGATTGGAATTTTAGAACCAACAAACGATAAACGGGAGTCTGCCTTTGGGTGTGGCGTGTACGCTTGCATTTATGTAAGAAACCCATGAGCATTCAACAAGACACCCACCTGTGAAAGCAGGTCCTTAAAATTTCACTTGGACTTACGGCTAATGTGGGGTTTTTTTTTGCACAGTTGGGGACGCGTCCCGGCTGTGCAAAATGCACAACCAGGGACACATCTATTAAAATGAACCGTCCCACATTGTGCAAAATGCACAATAGGGACGCGTCCCCAACTGTGCAAAGGAGAGAAAAATGAATATAAATGAATTATTAATAGAAGGAAGAAAATATCTTTTAAATTCACGGTATAGATAACGTTCCATTAAAAGTAAGACTTTTATTAGAGCATATTTTAAATATGAATAAATTTGAATTAGTAATAAATCATACTCAAGAAATTTCTGAAGAAAAGATTAATGAATTTGAAATTGGTTTAGATAAAATAAAAAATGGAATTCCAATTCAATATATTACAAATCATCAGGAATTTATGAAGCTTAATTTTTATGTTGATGAAAATGTTTTAATTCCACAGCCTGATACTGAGATTTTAGTTGAAGAAGTAATAAAATATTGTAACGATTTTTCTTTAAATAATCTAACTTCTTCTCCAATAAAAATTTTAGATTTATGTACTGGTAGTGGAGCTATTGCTATTTCTCTTGCAAATTATATTGAAAATTGTGAAATTATTGCTACAGATATTAGTACAAAAGCTATCCAAATTGCTAAACTTAATGCTGAAAAAAATATGGTACGAAATAAAATTAAATTTATAGAATCAGATATGTTTGAAAACATACCTACTGAAAAATTTGATATCATTGTTTCCAACCCACCTTATATTGAAACTGATGTTATTCCAACATTAAGTCAAGAAGTTCAAAAAGAGCCTCATATTGCTCTTGATGGTGGTTTTGACGGGATGCATTTTTATAAAATAATAATAAATAATTCTGGTAACTATTTAGAGCCTAATGGAAAAGTATTTTTAGAAATAGGATTTGATCAAAAAGATAAACTTTTCAATTTAATTGAACATTCTGAAATATGCCATAATCCTGTATGTATTAAAGATTTAAGTGGTAATGACAGGGTTATTACTTATAATAAATAATGAAGAAGAACGATGATTCATCGTTCTTCTTCATTATCTAACATCTCTCCACCTATGCTTTTTATAAAAATAATATTTTGCACACGCCTCTTGTATATAAAATAATTTAAATATTAGTCAGCTTTTACATATTTTATAATCTCAATATTACTATTCCTACTTTTCTTAACCATAGTTTCATAAACCCTATTTCTCAAATCCTCTTTTTGCTCTCTAACAGTTTCCAAATTTTCGTCCGGATAAAAAGGGCCATCTATATAGCTCACAATTCTAACTTTATCCTTATCTTTCCCTCGTTTTTGATATGTATTTGTAATACAAAAAACAGGCTTTTTCATCTCCACAGGATATTTAAAAGATACAGATTTAAAAGGTCTAATTTTAGTATAATATGGCCAAATATGTGCTTCTGGATAAATTGTAATAGAACAATTTTTATCAATTCTTTCTTTAATAACATCAAGAAACTTTTTCATAGCCCCTTTATTCCCAGGAACCGGAATAGCTCCAAGCATTTCCACTAACCATCCAAAAGGTTTAACAGAAATATTCTCTGGATTTACAATTAAGAAATTTCTTTTAGGATAATTTGCAAGACTTGGGATAAAAGTATCAGCAAAAGCTTGTGTATGATTTACGTACATAAAATATCCAGTTTTTTTACATGATTTTAGTTTTTCTTTGCCAATAAATTTAATTCTAAATTTTAATTTAGCATACCCATATTTAATTGGCATACTAAGAACATTTTGAATAAAAAAGGAGCAACTATTCCAAATTGCTCCTTTTTTATATTTAAATTTTTCATCTATAACTCTAGGAGTAATCTTGGCACTTGAAAACTCATCATTTAATTCATCTTTATAATAAATAATTTTTTCTTTCTTTTCCTTCATAATTACTTACTTTTCTTCACTCCTATTAATTATATTATTGATTCACAAATTCTTGATTTTCATCAATAATATCATACTCTAGATTAATACCATAAAAATCTTCATAAATATTTTTCCAGATTTCATAATTTTTATCTCTCATCATAATAGAATTTTTCTTTTCAGATAAATTACTATCAGGATAAATAGGTTCACCAATATTAACAGTATACTCTTGAATAGGGAATCCATCATCACCTATAAAATTACTATCCTCCATTGTAATAAATATTGGAATTACTGGAACATTACTTCTTGCAGCAAAATTAAATGCACCATTTTTAAGTGGCTTTGGTTTTCTATAATTCCACCACATACTTTGCTCTGGATAGATTAAAATGAAATCTCCTCTTTTTAGAATTACATCAACCGCTTTAATAAATTCCTTCATAGTTTCTCTATTAGAGCTTAATGGCAAAGTATCACAGTTTCTAAAGAAAAATCCATATATTCCTGGGAAATTTGTATAATTTCCTTCTCTTATTACTTTATATAATTTTTTATTTTTATCTTGACCTGCAAGTCTGAAAACCTTTTCAACAGTAAATGAATCATAAGGATTGAAATGGTTACATGTAACAATTGCACCTGATTGTACTTTTTTCAAGTTTTCAATTCCTTTTACTTCTTTTATAATTAATTTGTTATCTTTCATTAAATCATTTACTAATTTTTCAGCAACTTTTGTAGCCATTTTGCTTTTAATTTGGCTCATTTTACTAGTTCTCAAATAATCGATATCATCTGGTTCTAAAGGAATTGTTGGTGGATCTTCTTCAACATCAACATCAAAAACTCCACTTTCTTCCAATTTTCTAATTTTATCTAAGATTTCTAATCTTTCTTTTGATTTCTCGATTTGTTGATTTTTCTTTTTATTCGATCTATCATCACCTACACAATCAGACTCTTTTTGTGCTAAAGCTTTTAAATCTTTATACTGTTGCAAATCTCTAAATCTTTCTTCCTCAGTATATTCATCTTTTAATCTACATATATAATCATAATATTCTGTTTTTTTAGCATATTCCCAGAAATATTCTTGATATTTTATTGTATCATATCTCCAAGGCTTATCTGCTAAGTTATAATGTATAATTTTTATATCTTCAATTGGTAAATCATCATTAGCTATAGGCATTCTATCCCAGCCTTTATCTATAATTTTTACCTTTCCTTTACACAATCTATTTAAATAATCTTGGTCTTGTGCGACAGTAAATTTAATTGTTTCTAGTAAATACAAGAATTTGTCTTGAAAATTAAATTTTCTGATTTCATCTAAATTCATTAATAAAATTCCTGCATTAAAATAATTTCTATAATCTGCAACACCAACAACTTTTTCAGCATATTCTTGAAAAACTTTTGTTGTTTGAATAACATCATCTGGAGCTGCTGCTACCAAATTATTTCCAATATCAACATTATATAACTCTGATATATCACCCAAAACAACAATATCACTATCAAGATAAATAGCTTTATCATATTGTGGATATAAATTTGGTATAAACAATCTGAAATATGTTGTTTTTGTATAATAATCACGTGTATATAATTTATCTTTTACTTTTTCTATGTAATAATTTAAATCAACAAATTCTATATTAACATTTGCTGATTGATATTTGTTTATTTTTCTTTTATTTTCTTCGTCAATATTTGTATACAATACTTTTATTGAATAATAATAATTCTTTGATGCATTGTGTATAAGTGATTCTAGTGCTACTGCTAAAAAAGGCATATATCCATCATCTATTGCAAAAAATATTGGTATAACTTCTAAATTATTTTCCATTCTTATCCCCTTCATTGGTAAATTTATTTTTTAATTCTACATATTCATTTAAATCATTATCAAATGCATGACATTTCAACACTTTATGTACTTCATTTATATGCCATTGTTTAAAATTTTCTGTATGAGGATATGGCAAAAACATTAGTCTTTTACAGAAATGACATACAACAGTATTTTTTCTATTAAATTTTGATTGTTCATTAAATTTTCGTGGAAGTAATAATTTCTTTGTTGTTGACCAATATATAGCATCTTGGTCAGCAAATAACATTTTTTTATTTTTAATTCTCTCCCTAGCTTTATATAATAAATTAGTTTCTTGAATTTTTTTCATGTTTAATAACAACATTCCTGCATTTATATAATCAGGTCTTATTAACCAACAACCATATTTTTCTTTAACTGCAGCATATTCATAATCTGTAATGTCTATGTTATATAATTTTGCTATATCATCACCTATCATCATATCAATATCTAAATACAACAATTTACTAGGCATATCAGGCACTAAATCAGCTAAAAGTCTTAGCAAAGTATATGGTGTGCAGTATGCATTTTCATTTTTACATCCTGCAAATTCTTTTTCATAAATCTCAGTCACATCAACTTTTATTACTTTATTGTTTTCGTTTTTTGATTTAACAACCCTATTTAAAAAATCAACTTGTTCATCTGTTATCGAAACAAAATCCGGATTGATCCTTGAAACATCCATTGTAAAAATATAACAAGTTACATCCTCTTTTGTTCTATTAGTCATTGATATAAGCTGTGTTAATGCTCCATCAAAAACTTTTTTATTTCCACATAATAGTATATTTACCATTTTTACTCCTCTTTTTTTATTTTCATTGACATTATATACTATATTGATTTTTTTTGCAAATTTTTTAAATTGGGAATAGTGTAAAATGGTTTCGGAATGCAAAAAAGAAAATCCTTTGATATAATGTTT
>CAMEHU010000055.1 GCA_945917765.1 uncultured Lachnospiraceae bacterium
TATAATAATTATCTTTTAGTTTGTAATATAGTATGTATTTAAAAGGGATTGTAAGGGAAAACTTTGTAAAGTGTTCACACAAACAAGTATAACTAAATATATCTAATTTTGTTCACACACTATCTGGAATTTCTTTCTTGTTTTATTCGTTCTCGCCTAATATAATCTTGCACACATTGAATAATAAAATCTTCAACATTTCCAGATTCTTTAACTCTACTTGGAATATATTTTTCTATTTTTTCATTGTGTATCTTTATATATTCTTTTTGATTTGGCTTTTCCTGTTGCAATATTTCTTCTATTTTTTCTTCTGTTAGGTTTCCTTCTTGTTCTAATTTCTTTAATCTTATTGCTTGACTTAAAGAAGGTGTTACCTCATCAAATTCAAATATATTTTCTACAACATATTGATTTTCTTCACTTAAATATGATAATTCTACTGCTGGTCTAAAAGCTATTCTTTTGTTATCAACTTGTTCTAATAACTCTGGTATTAAATAAGTAAGTCGAATATATCTCTGTATAGTTCTTCCACTTTCTCCAACTTCTTCTCCCATTCTTTCTGCACTTTCTAACTTTCCGTCCAATGGTCGGGAAGTTTCATTTTCTTCTAAATCAACTCTTTTCCCCTGATGTTTCATAGCTTCAAGTTTCATTTTATATGCAAATGCTTTTTCACTAGGCAATATTTCTTCTCTTTGAATATTACTATCTACCATAAGAATTGTTGCCTCATCATCAGTTAATTCTTTAACAATACATTTTATTTTATCTATTCCTGCAAGTTCACACGCTCTTTTTCTTCTATGTCCAGAAATCATTTGATAATTTCCTTCTCCTCGTTTTCTTACTATAACAGGTAATAAAACTCCATGTTCTTTTACACTTTTAACCATTTCTTCCATTTTATCATCATCTATAACTCTAAAAGGGTGGTCTGGAAATTCTCCTATTTTATATAGTTCTATTTCCTTTACCTCATCAACAACTGGATTATCTCTTTGTTCTTGACTTGTGAATAAATCATCTAACTTTGGAAGTACCATCTTTTTGTCTTGTTCTTTCATTCTCTAATACCTCCTTTGCTAAATTATTGTATGCGTTTGCAACAGGACTATTTTTATCAAACTCAAATATACTCTTTCCTGTTGATGTTGATTTTGCTGTATTTATTGCTTTTGGTATTTCAGCACCATATATTTTCACATATTGTCCATAATTGTCGATTAAAGTATCTCTTACATCTTTTGATAAATTTGTTCTTTTATCTACTAATGTAAGTAATACTCCACCTATTTTCAAATTAGGATTTATTTGCTTCTGTACTCTCGTAACTGTCTTTAATAAATGTCCCATTCCTTTTGCAGCTAGATATTCTCCCTGTACTGGAATTATTATCTTATCACTACAAGCAAGTGCATTTATTGTTATCATTCCAAGAGATGGCATACAATCTATCAATACATAATCATAGTTATCTTTAATACCTCTTATAGAATTTTTAAGCGTGAACTCTCTGCTCATTGCATTAACTAATGAAAACTCTATTGCTGATAAATCTAAATTTGCAGGAATTAAATCTACTCCTTCTTTATGATGAAGAATAGCATTTTCTGCATTTATTTCATTATCACATATAGTATCAGACATTAATGTTCCAATAGTATTCTGCAATTCATCTTGATTATAGTAACCCATACAAGTAGTTAAATCTCCGTTGTGGATCTGCATCAATTAGTAATACTCTTTTTCCTTGTTTACTAAGTGCAACTCCTAAACTAAATGTAGTTGTTGTTTTTCCAACTCCACCTTTTTGATTTGCTATTGCAATTATCTGACACTTTCCCATTCTTGCTCCTTTCCTCAAAAAAAGAGCTAACTCCTAAAAGCTAACTCTTGTCTTGAATATTTATTCCTCTGTTATTTCTTTATCATCTTGTAAATGAGTAGAAACATATATAAACTCCTCATCATCTGCTAATTTACCAAATAAATTGTTAAGTCCTGCAATAAAAGGTTTTATATCTTCTTGAACATTATAACTATATGAATAATTCAAATAGTATTCATTTAAATTATCATATAAAGGTACAATATTTACTAATCCTGGTCTTATCTTTTTTCTTAATATTACCCAATTAGGTATATCGTCTTTTATAATATTAACAATTTTATCTTCAGAAATTAACATTCTCATAATTCCATTCATTATATCTGAAAAGTCTTTTTCTTCATCACAAAATATTTTATTCATCATAGCACTCATTGACCTTACAAAATCTGATAAGTAATCATCTTTTATACAAGCAAAGCAATCAGTTTCTATTTCATCTAAATACCCTATTGCTGTTAAACACTCATAATAATTTGATGCCATAATATAATAAAATTGTTCAAATTCTTTCTTTAAGTTTCTTGAGTTCATCTTCTTTATATAAATACCTGTCTCCTTTCTTATAATCTCTTTAATCTTTTCTGTTTCTTTTTTAATTTTTTCATTATTTTTTGGTTTGTTGTTTTCATTTTTTTTCATTTTCTTTTTACTCCTTCCTTTTTGAAGGCAAAATAAAAAATCTAATATTTCTATTAGATTTCTTATATATGTTAGATATTATTTCAATAACTATAATATTTTATTTTTTCTTTAAATCTTTTGAATAATATATTAAATCAGTACAAGTTAGTTCTCCATCTTTTATTTCTTCTTTATAATTATCTATAAAGAAATTTTTAATTGTTTTCTCATATTTATCAAATCCCTGCTTAACATAGAAAGGAATATTATTCTCTGTTGTTCCTACCAACATTCTGTCATATTTCTGTTTATAATTACCACATAATGATTTTAAAAGTGTTTTTGCATAACCTTTATTTCTGTATTTTTCTGTTGTAACTATGTTTTTTAACTCTAATGTTTTTCTATCAATGTGCAAAATAACTGCAATAGAAATTAACTCATCTTCTTTTTTTAATGCATATACATCAGAATCGTTCAAATACTTATGTATCATGTCTTTTGAAGGATCTGCCTCTAAAAGTAAGTCTATATAATCTTCTTTATTTTCTATTTTTTTAACCTGCATTCTAGGTTCTTTTGGTATCTCGTAACCATTGGTATTACTGGTTTGTATAGGATTGCGGTTATAATATCTCATCTCCTCTCAACTCCTCGTATCTAACCATTCAAATTCGCGTACCCTGTCGTTCTTCATTAAAACAGTTATAATATCAAGGGTTTTGAGGCTTTTATTCGCCATTTTTTCTTATTTTTCGTATTTTTCATAATCTTATGTAAGTGTTCATACATAAGTTTTTTAAGTTTTTGCGGTTATAATATATAACCTCCTTAAAACTTTTCAAATTATATCATAAAATTTAATTTTTTTCTATAAAATTACAGAAAAAAGAGAGATAAATTCTCTTTAAAGTATATCTCCCTTTCTTCTTTTTATATATTGAATTAAATAATTGTATTCATCTTCATATTTAAACTTAACTTTAATTTTCTTATCTTCATAAACATATATATCATCTATTAGTCCATCTATAAGTTCTCTTGATAATGAATTTACATTCTGATATTTTTCAAAATATTCAATCCATTCTCCAGAGGTACTCATTTTGTCTAAATTCTGTAATTCTTTATAGTTTTCTTCAATATATGCTTCATTTTCCCTTATTTGCCTTCCGTATTCTTGGGTGTAGTCATTATATTCCTTTTCTGTAATAATGCCTAATTTCCAATCCTCGTAAGCCTCTTTTCTTAACTTTCTTTTAATATTCAATGTTTCTTCACATTTATTGATATTTTCTAGCAAATAACTTCTACGATTATCATTAAATGTTTTACTATCTATTTGTCCTTTTATTCTTTTCATATCTATTATAAGTCCAATTTGAACTTTTACGCTTTCTAAAACTGCTTTTTCTAATTCATCATTTTTTATACTATGCTTTGTACAAATTTCTCCACCAGACCTCATATATGCAGAACACATATAATGATAATAATTTCTAGGTTGTCCTTTATATTTTCCTGGTATCTTTTTACTCATTGCCCTTTGGCAATCTCCACATTTAATATGTCCTGCAAATATGGATATTTTTCCATCTGTATTCATTCTTGTATCTCTGTCTAGTATTGCTTTTTGTACCTTATCAAATGTATCTCTATCTATAATTGCATCATGTGTATCTTTTACAATAATCCATTCTTCTTGTGGTACTAATACTCTTTTATGTATTTTATAACTAATTAGTTTTCCTTTGTTTTGAACTAAATCTCCACAATACATTTGATTTCGTAAAATATCTCTAATTGTTGTTGAACACCAAGAATATGTAACTTTATCGGTATTATTCTTAAATGGTGTTTTCATTTTTAAATCTATTGCTCTATGTCCTGTTGGATTTAATATTCCTAATTCATTTAATTTTTTTGCTATTGCTGTTCTTCCATATCCATTTAAAGTAAGTTCATATATCATTCTAACGACTTTTGCTGCATCTTCATCAATAATTAAATGGTGTACATCATCTGGATCTTTGATATATCCATAAGGTGCATAAGCTCCAACATATTCCCCTTTTTTCATTTTTACATTTAATACTGCCTTTATTTTATTTGATATATCTCGACAGTATTCGTCATTTATTAAATTCTTAAAAGGTACAATTATGCTATTAACTGATTCAGGATTTTTTATGCTATCTATTTGGTCATTAACTGCAATAAATCTTATATTATATAAAGGAAATACTTTTTCAATATAATTTCCAACTTCAATATAGTTTCTTCCTAATCTTGATAAATCTTTTACAATAACAGTATTAAATTTCTTTTCATATAAGTCTTCTAACAATTTTTCAAATCCTGGTCTATTAAAAGTAGTTCCAGAAAATCCATCATCTGTATAATAATCATATACTTCAATATCTGAATTATCTTTTAAAAATTGATTTAATAACATTCTTTGATTTGTTATACTATTACTTTCTTCTTTATCTCCATCTTCTACTGATAATCTTATATATATTGCTGCTTTATATTGATAACTTTTCACATTATCTTTTTCTTCTTTATTATATTTACTTTGTCTAGGCATTAGTATTTCCCCCTTCCTTTACAATTTTCAAATAATCCATTGCTAATTTAAAAGCGTCTTCATACTTAAATACTAATTTAATTTTTCTACCATCATTATTGATATAAATTTTTTCTATTAAGTCATTTAACATTTCTTTTGTAATCTTCCTTTGATTTTTATATTTCATTAAAGTATCTACCCAGTTATTTTCAGCAACATTCTTATAACTTAATCTTGCCTCCATTAACTTTGCTTTTTCTTTTTTAATTTGTTCCTTTATATTTTCTTCCTCTTTAACATTCTCTCTGATAAAAGCAATATATTCTTGCTCGTCAATTTCCATATCTCTGAATTTTGTGAAATATTTTGTTCTTTCTTTATCAAGTCTTTCTAATTTATTTTTTAAATTCTCAACATTCTCTTTTATTTTGTCTGCATATTCTTTATTTTCTTTAACAGATAATCTTGCATTTTCAAATCCATTTAGTAAATCTATATGATATTTAATACTTCTAAAAATACATATTTTTAACTTGTCCACATCTATTACATAAGGTTTATCATTTTGATTATTGCATTCTTTACATTCCAATACATATTTATCAATTTCAGTATTATTTATCATACTTTTTTCTTTTATAGTTGCTACTAATGGCTTATTACAATTACTGCAAAATACAATTCCGTCAAATATAGAAATATTTTCTATTCTTCTGTTCCAATTAAACTTTCTATCTTTTCTTATTTTTTGTATATTAAAAAATCTTTCTTTTTCTATAATTGGTTCATGTGCATTTTCAATTATAATGTAATCTTCTTCATCGTTTTTTAATCTCTTATGTACTTTATAACTAATTCCTCTTGTCTTGTTTTGAACTAAATCCCCACAATAAACTCTATTATCTAATATCTTTCCGACAATACTTGCTGTCCATTGTTTTGCAACTTTACTACTTGATGATGTGATTTTTAAAATCTTACAGTTATATTCGCTTGGTGTTAATACATTTTTTTCATTTAATTCTTTAGTAATTAACACATTACCAATTCCAGATTCGCATAAATCAAATATTCTTCTTACAACACTTGCTGAAGCCTCATCTACTATTAGTTTGTGTTTATTATTTTCATCTCTTATATAGCCAAAAGGTGGTATTCCTCCTATATATTTCCCCTCTTTTTTCATAACCTCAAATGTCTTTATCAATTTATCTGATACATCTTTGCAATACATTTCATTCATTATATTTTTTAAAGGAAAAATAATATCATCTACTGACTTTTTATCTTTATAACTATCTATCTTTTCACAAACAGATATAAATCTTATATTATCTTTCATAAATGAATTTATCTTATTTCCAACTTCAATATAGTTTCTTCCAAAACGAGATAAATCTTTTACTATAACTGTATTTACTATTTCTTTTTCTATATCTTTCATCATTTTCTTGAAAGCAGGTCTATCAAAAGTTGTTCCAGAAAATCCGTCATCAATATAATATTCTTTAACATTAAGTTCTTTATTTTGTTCCAAATACATATTTAAAAGTTCTTTCTGATTGATAACACTATTACTTTCTGCTTTATCTCCATCTTGAACTGATAATCTAATATATACAGCAACATTCCAAACTTTTGATTTATTTATTTCAATATCATATTTACTTTTTCTACCTCTTTTCATTTTCTAAAACCTCCTACACCCAAATAGTAGCATAACCTTTGATTTTATCCTATTTTACTAAAATTCCTCAATTCTAAAATTTACACATTTGACATTTCTCTCATTTTGTATTCATTTATTAAAGTAGCGTCTATACACTCCATTGGAGATATATTAGAATTATCTGAAAACTCCATTTCCACTACTATATTTCCAACTCTAATTGCATAAGGATTTTTAATCTTTTGAAAGAAATTAAGTATTCTCGATTCTAATGAAGTATTAGAATCTATACTAATATTATCAATTTTATCAATTCTTCTATTTGCAATATCTGCTTGTAAATTTTCTTTGCTTTTCTTTAGTTTGTATTCTAATTGATTAATTTCCTCCATAACTTTTCCTTTCAAAAAAGATGCTAGTAAAAAACTAACATCTTTCTTTATTATTTATTTTTCATATTTATTCATTAAATATTCTGCCATTCCTTCCACTCCATCTTTTGCATATAAAGTTTGTAGTGGATCTATGCACTTTTTAAAATTTCTCATATTTATTTCATTTGCTGATTTTGTTAAATTATGTAATGCAATTTCTCCATAAGCTCTTACTTGTTCCCATGTATAAAGTTCTTTACCCATTTGAAAAACCTCCTAATTTTTATTTTTCTAATTTTTTTCTTTCTTATTTGTTCTTTTTCATAATCTCTCCAGTATTGTGCTTCTTCTTCTAATTCATAAGTTCTTTCTTGTTCTGACTTACTTTTACTGCCACCTATAATTATTAAAATCATAGGTAGTCCCATTAAAAAGAATAATATTATAATCATTGAAATAATATCTAACATTTTAGCCTCCATTTTAATAGTTAAATTATTTTAACTTTAATTGTTCCATTCATTTATTAGATTGCTATTGTTTCTAGCAACATTGGTTATCTACCACCCAGAACTCTGGTTTGTACTCATTGCGTGGGACGCACCATTATAGAAACATTATGGTCTATTCCTATAACTTTACGCTCGTTCTATGACTATACAAAAGTATCCAAACTACTTCATAATAAGATAACATTCTTATTAGATATCTAAATAGTTGCTACCCCACCTAGAATGTAGTTCTTGTCGTTCTAATAAAATCTATTCAATTTTCAATGTGCATACCATAGTAGAAGTTTTTTAACCCTTCTACTATGAACAGCACAAAAAAATCGAAAAAGTGGACATCAAATTTCAAATTTTTTATAAATTTTTTTATTTCGTATCAATTCAATAGAATATGTAATCAATTCGCTCTTTAAATCCTCGTTAATTTCCCCATCATCATCTTTAGAATTACTATTTATAAGTTTCATTATTTTGTCTAATACTCTTACTAATGCTGTATCATCATATACAGCTTGTCTTAATAATTTATAAAACTCTGTATTATATTGCATTTTCTCATTCCTCCATAACCTTTTTTAATTTCTTTAAGGCTCTAGTTCGCCTTTTCTTTAAAGTTTCTATATTTTCATTTGTTATTTCAGATATTTCCTTATAACTTAGTCCCTGTGTATATAATAGGTTTAATAATTTAATTTCAGTATCATTTAAAACTCCTATAATTGATATATCTTCATTTATAACATCTTTTGAATTTGGACATTCAATTTCTTCTAGTTCAACCTCATAATCTCTCATTCTCTCATAATCTCTAAAATAATTTAATCTCATGTGATAAAGTGCTTTTTGCATATAATTTATAAATTTTGCAAGTACAACATCATCTTCTAATTCTTCATTAGACATAAAAAAAACCTCCTATTCACTCAAATTTCAGTTAATTCAAGTAATAGGAGGTCCTCTACATTTAGGAGCTAAAAACACAAAATGAGCAGAAAAGTCTATAAAATCTTTTCTACTCACTTTGAAATATGCAATTATATTGAAATCAATCAAGACAATTCTCAAATCTACACACCTCTTAATGCGTAGATTTTTAGAACATAAACATAAACATTTCTATAAAGCTACGCCAAAAAATCTCTCATAATTTTTTTCCTTCAGCATGTTTATGCTTAATAAGTACATAGAATGGAATTGTCTTATATAAAAACAAAAAAGCACACAATTAACCCTTAAAAGTTAGTGTATGCTTTCTAAATTATTTTTATATAATAAATAAAAATCCATCTTATCCCTCCCTGATTTTTAAAAAACATCATTGGTAATCTGATGGATTTCTCTTTCGTTTTTAATTTCATCGACATAGTACCACATTTTTTGACACAAAAACTAAATAGTTTATGAAATGCCTAAATTTATATACAAAAGTCAATTTTTTATTTTAGTATATGAAATATGCTATTTCATATAATGATTATAACTATCAAAATATGCTTTTTTCCGATATTTTCTGGTAATTTCAATAAAAATATATCATATTTCTATCGCAAAATTTGTCGAATTGTGCAAATATACAAATATTTTCTGTTCGCAATAGTCTATTTTCCCTAGAATTATTATATTTGCCCTAGTAAGTGGAATAATTATATAGGGGGAAAAAAATGATAATTAAAAACTTTAAAAATAGTAGAGAAAATATTGATATAAAACAAAAAGATATTGCAGAGTTCTTTAATTTGAACTTTACTACAATATCTGGTTGGGAAACTGGAAAAGATACTATCCCATTAAGAAGATTAATTGAATATGCTAATCATTATAACTTTAGTCTTGATTACTTGTTTGGTATAACAAATAAAAATGATGAATCATATTTGCCATTAGAAATAGATATAGATTTAATATCAAAAAATCTTCGCATACTTCGTAAAAGAAATTCTATGACACAAGAAGAAGTTGCAAAGAAAATCAATACATCACAAGCAAATTATGCACACTATGAAAATTCTAAAAACTTAATACCAACAACATTTTTGTATAGTTTAACACTTGTCTATAAACCTTTTTCAATAGATAAGTTATTAGGTAGAAAAAAGCAATAGGTC
>CAMEHU010000056.1 GCA_945917765.1 uncultured Lachnospiraceae bacterium
AGAAAGTTTCAACATAATAACCTGTTAAAATATGATCTCTACCTAATCTTGATAAGTCTTTTACTACTACAAGATTAATTCTTTTAGCTTTGATATCTTCAATTAATCTCTGAAATCCCGGTCTATCAAAAGTAGTACCAGAATATCCATCATCTACATATTCATCTACAAAAATAAATCCTTTTTCTTTGATAAAATTCATTAGTATATTTCTTTGATTAAGGACGCTCTCACTTTCAGATTCGTAAGATTTTCCTTCATCAGTTTCTGATAATCTTATATAAATTCCTGCTTTGTAGTAATTTGGCATCACATTTAAAGTGTTATACAAGCTTACTCTCCTTTCCTTGTTGTATAACAACTAAAGCCAATTAAATTATACCATATAAATTTAATTTGGCACATTGTGTCAGTCACTATTTACCTTACTTTTAATAAATTTAATTACCAGTTCATTAAAATTAGGAGAATCATCTTTGAAAGTTTCTATTATATTAAACATAAGCCACCTCATTTAAGTTTATGAGTGTCTTTATCAATTTATATCTTCCTCCATTTCTTTAAAACTTTCTAGCATTTTCTCCATCTCTTCTTGTTCTTCCTTAGTTGCTTCTTTTGATTCAATAGGTTCACCATGCCAGTATTCAATACCAAATTCATCCACATAATAAATTTTATCTAATATATCTTTTTTATTTCTATTATATTTATTATAATGGTTAAAATTATTTTGAATACTAGTATTAGCATTTCTTTGAATACTTGTTATTCTTTTCTTTAATACCTCGGATAATTTTATTATCCTCTTTGAATTATTTGTTTCACTATTATTAATTTCTATATCAATATATCCATTTTTTGATAAACTACTTATACTTTTTGATACAGTTGGTTTGGTACAATCAAACTTCTTCATAAAATACCTATTAGTAGGCCAACAATAGTCATTTTTCTTACATAGTGACACAATGTCTATTAATAATATTCTCTCAAAGTAAGTTAATCTATTATCTTCTAATACTGATTCTGGTAATACTAAACTTATAAATGGCTCTTTTTCCATTATTTCTCCAATATAAGATTATCAAGTTTAGTAGTTCCATATTATCCTCCTTTCTTTACCAGTCTTTTTAGGAACACATAAAAAGAACTGAACACATTAGTCCATAACAAAAATAAGGGAATATTTCCAATCTTGTTCGTTGGATTAATATGTATTCAGTTCTTCACTGATTAATTATCATACATTATTCTTTTATGTATAATAAAGCTTTCTAATTTCTTTTTAATATTTACTATTTTAAATTTATATATGTTTATATGTAATAGTCACATTCCCGTATGACTATCATAATTATAACACTAATTATTTCATTTTCAATATATAATTGTTCGACAATATTCGACAAATTATTTATATGCCATCAAGAATGATTGTTGAAAAGAAAATTAATAATTCAATGATTTTTTATTTACATCATATATTCAGCCTGAGATATTACTCTTGATGTTGCTTCTTCATTATACTCTGGTGGATAACCATAGGCGTCCAATAATCTTTTTATTTGAGAACGCATTTCAGCTTGCGTAGATTTTTTCTTAGACCAATCAACAGTCGCATATTTTTCAACAATATCCTTTAATTTCATTGCAATAAGTCTTAAAGTTTCATCAGTCATCAATTCTGCTGCTTTATCATCTGTTGTTAATGCATCATAGAATGCTCTTTCTCTTCCTTTTAAATTATTTTTATTCGCATTATTTTCATCCTCAACCATTTCTTGCGAAAATGCCATTAAACCAACAATTGTCATTTCTATATCAACATCGTCTTCGAATTCAAGAGTTGGCCTATTGTAATATTCTTTCAATAGGTTTCTTAATCTTTCGCTATACTCTTGTGACTTAACAAGATTATACTTTTTATATTCTTTAATTGCTTGTGTCAATAATTTTTCAAGTATTTTTACAAATACATGAGGTGGATTACTTTCTCTTAATTCTTTTACTTTGTCTTCTCTTAATAAATCCCAAACACTACTTCCATCATTTTCATTTACTTTTGTTAGAACCTTTACTTCATCACCAACTATTGCCTCTGCAAGTAATTCACTAACCCTTTCATTTATTTTAGTTAGCGAAACAGGATTTCTAGAATATTCAATCTTTTGAATAAAACATCTAACTGCTAAATAATAGTTTACTTTTGTTTTAGTTTCTCCATCTAATACACCTAAAGCAATTACAAAAGCACTTTTAATAGTTTTAGTAATTGATAGAAATTGTTTTTTTCTTTTTTCATTTTCAAGAACAAAGTTTGCCCCATCCTGAATTGTTCTAAACTTATCTAATTGTTTTGAACTTTTAAAACCTGATTCATCAATTTTATAAAACCATTCATCAAGAATTGATAAATTTTCATCTATCAAAGTTTTTGCAGTTTCTCTTATATCTTTAAGATTAACATCTCTATCTCTTTTAGTGTATGTATTTAATGCCTCATCCAACGCTTTTGAGATTCCAATATAATCGACAATTAGTCCTGAATCTTTTCCAGCATAGACTCTGTTAACTCTTGCTATTGCCTGCATTAGTGTATGACCTTTCATTGGCTTGTCTATATACATAACATCAAGATCTGCAACATCGAATCCTGTTAGCCACATATCTACTACTATTACAATCTTTGTTTTTCCTTTTTTATTTTTAAAGTCATTGGCAATATTATCTCTAAATTTTTTGTCTTTTATTACATCCCTCATTTTTTCATCATCTTTATTATTAGATGTAACAATTAGTTGCATTTTTTCTTTGTAATTAGGTCTTATATCTAAAATCAAATTATATAAATCAAATGCAATTTTTCTGGTCATACAAACAATCATTGCTTTATCATTTAAGATACCTTTTCTTTCCTCATAATGATTAACAATATCGTTTGCTAACAATTTTAATCTATCTTCATCTCCAAGTAAAACTTCCATACGACTCATTTGAGATTTTGACATATCGATTAAGTCTTCTGTAACTCCATTATCACGCATTTCATTATAGTATTCATCTATTTCTTCGAGTTTCTTATCATCTAGCCACACTTTTGCAAGTCTTGATTCATAGAACAATTTTACAGTTGAACCATCTTCAATAGATTGAGTCATATCATATACATCAATAATATCTCCAAAAATGGCAGTTGTATCTTTATCCTTAGTTTGAACAGGAGTTCCTGTAAATCCAATGAATGTAGCATTTGGTAAAGCATCTCTAATATACTTTTCATAGCCATATTTCGTTTTCATTTCGAAATCTGTGCTATTCTTCTTGTATGTAATCGTTTCATCTATTCCATAATGACTTCTATGTGCTTCATCACTTATAACAATAATATTATCCCTATCATTTGGAATTATATTATCTTTATCAATTTTTTGCAGTGTTGTAAAGATAATTCCACTTTCTTTAACATTTGACAGTTTATCTAATAAATCTTTTCTATTTGATACTTTAACTGGTTCTACTCTTAAATAATTCTTTGCATTACTAAAAGTCGTATATAATTGGTCATCTAAGTCATTTCTATCAGTCAATACAACTATGGTTGGGTTATTTAAAGACTTCTCTTGAATAAGTCTATATGCTAACATTAACATACTAAAACTTTTACCTGAACCTTGTGTATGCCATACTAGCCCTGCTTTACCATCACCATTTGGTCGTTTATTTTTTAATATTGAATCAAAGGCTTTTTTTACACCAAAATATTGATGATATTGACTTAAAATTTTAATAGGTTTTTCTTTATCTTTATCAATGAAAAATAAGTTATTTTTTATAATATCAAGTAATCTGTCTTTTGTGAAAACACCATCTATCATTACATCCAATTTATTGACACTATAATCTTTATATACTTCTTTTCCATCAACACTTTTCCACTCTGAATATCTTTCAAAATCACTTGTAATAGTGCCTAATCTATTGTTCGCACCATCACTTATTACACAAAAAGCATTGTAATTAAACAATGTAGGAATATCATACCTATAGCCACTATTATCAGAATTACCTCCTAATTGATTATAAGCATTTTCTATTGTAGTGTCTTCTCTATCTTCTATACTTTTTAATTCAAATATAATCAAAGGAATGCCATTTATATAAATCAACACATCTGGAATCCTAGTTGATCTTCCCTCATTAAACTTAACCTGATTAACAACTTTAAAAATATTATTATCAGGGTTTTCAAAATCAATAATTTTTACTAATGGATTTGAATCACTAAAATAATCATCAATAAATATTCCATCTACTAAATATTTGTGGAATAATCTATTTTTATCTATAAAAGAAAGTGCGTCTAAATGTTTTAATTTTGTTACTACTTCACTAAATATTTTTCTTTTTATTTTAGGATTTATCATTTCTAGTGATTCTAACAAATCATCTTCAATAATAAAATCATCTAATTTTCTATTAACTATCCAATCATCATTTTCTTGAATATATGTATATCCTTTTTCTTCAAACATCTGGATTATAGACATTTCTAATTCGTGTTCATTATACTTATCATTCATACAAATTCACTCCTACAACCTATTCACTTTAAGCCACATCTTATATTAAATTATACCATATTTCTACAAAAAACTCCATCATACCGTTGACATTTATTCATTATTATATATTCATATAATTGATATTATAGGAAGTTTGGACGATAAGATAGAAAGTAATAATAAATTACTAGAAAAATGTTATATTTTTCTAAACTTAAATATGAAGAAACTGCTGATTGGAAAAGATAAAAAAATAATATCTAGTTTTGATGATATTGAAATAATAAGTTCTGGGATAGATAAGTTTAATAGTAGCAAAATATATTTAGATACATCTTGTGTAAGTGATAACTCAATCGTTGATATATCAAATAAAGTCACATATACAGATAGACCTTCTCGTGCTAATATGAAACCCATTAAAAATAGTGTGTGGTTTGCTAAATTAAAAAGCAGTCCAAAACATATTATTGTCAAAGACTACTCTGATGAAATCTTAGATAACTGTATTTTTTCTACTGGCTTTTTAGGAATAAAAATTGATAACTTAAAATTCAATCTGTTATCAACATATTTTACGAGTGATGTTTTCGAGAAAGAAAAAGACTCTCTAAGTATTGGAGCAACAATGCAATCAATAAATAATGTAACATTTAAAGGTATGTATATTCCAGACTTTTCACCAACTGACTATATAATTTTTAATAATTTGTCAGAACCAATATTAAAATTGATTTATGAAACAGAATTAGAAAATATTAAACTGCAGCAATTAAAATTAAATTATCTGACTAAATTCTTTTAGTCAGATTTTTTTATGTAATATTATAATTGCAGGAGGTGAAGTTGTGGACGAAACATTTATCACTCAACTGCAAAATGATAACTTATCAGCAAATACTATATCTTCTTATACTATTGCTATAAAACATTATTTCAGTATTTTTGATGAAGTAACCAAAAGTAATTTATTAACTTATAAAGGATTTTTAATTGAGAATTATCAACCTAAAACAGTAAACCTTAAAATTCAAGCAATAAATAAATATTTGGATTTTGTAAATAAAAAAGAATTGAAGTTAAAGTTTGTTAAAATTCAAAGAAAAAACTTTTTAGAAAATGTTATAAGTTATCCTGATTATTTATTTTTTATCAATAAACTAAAAAAAGATAAGAACTATATGTGGTATTTTATTGTGAGGTATTTAGGCGCAACTGGTGCAAGAGTAAGTGAGTTAATACAAATTAAAGTGGAAAATGTGAAAATTGGGTATATCGACTTATATACCAAGGGTGGCAAGATTAGAAGAATATATATTCCAAAAAAATTACGAGAAATTACGATTAAATGGCTAGAAGAAACAGGCAAAACAAGTGGTTATCTATTTACTAATAGGTTTGGCAATAAAATTACTACTAGAGGTCTTGCTCATCAATTAAAAAAGTATGCCGATGATTATGGTATGGATTTAAAATATATTTACCCACACTCTTTTAGGCATATGTTTGCCAAAAGATTTTTAGAAAAAAATCAAGATATTGCATTACTTGCAGACTTGATGGGACATGAAAGCATTGAAACAACACGAATATACTTGCGAAGAACAAGTGAAGAACAGCAAAAAATAGTTGATGAAATCGTAAATTGGTAAAAAGTTCTTTGGGTTTATCCAAAGAACTTTTTTAAATACAATTTCTTTAATTCGCACAATTTTTTATTTTGCAATTTTATATTTAAAGAATAATCAAAAATCTTATTAAAATAATCAATATCGTCTTGTAAATGTTTCTTAATTTTTAAATATTTAATTGATTTAGAGCCGTGTAATATTGTTGTGCCATTTGTATGCCCTAGCATAATTTGTTGATTGGTATTATCTTTCAATGACCAATATAAAATACCATAATCGTTAGTAAATTTAGGAATGACTTTATATATACCAGAAGAATAAGCTCCCACTAAGCCATAATTTATTCTGCCTATCGCTCCATCAAATGATATTAAAACATCATTAGGTTTAGCAACGGGAATATCTAATGTTTTTGAAATATAAGTATCTGTTAAAGAGTTTAAATCTTTGACTCTTATGAAATTGATATTTTCATTATTTTTTTCACTCATATAATTTTGACTGGATGCTTCTTTACCCTTTTCAAAATTTGCAAAGTCGTTAAAATCTATAAAATCATTTTTTATTTTTTTATACTTAGATAATCCTAGTTTATCAATTTTTTCAATTATTTTATTATTACTTTCTATCTTATCGTCCAAACTTCCTATAATATCAACTATGTGTTGTTGATATTGTAAATTTGGTAAAGATATATCAATATTTAAAATATCAGTTGGTTTTACTCTAAACACTTTCATTCCAGTTATAAATTGTTGAATACATTTAAGAAAGCTATCACTTTCAAAATAATAATTTAGATATTCTGGAATAATTGATGAGGAATGTATTTTTATTAAGTGCGTTTCCATACCTGCAAGAAATGGTTTGTTTTCCGAATTTTTGACAATTATACATTTGCCAAGGTCGTCATAATTTTCGGAAGTTAAATTCATAACTATATCATTATTGTTAATTTGATATTTAGAATTATAAAAACTATTATCAACTTTTATAATTTCACTATGTATTTCATTAAGATTCAACTTTACATTATATTTTTTATATAAATCACCATAATGCAGATATGGAATAACATAATCAATGCTAGTTAAATCTCGCTTTATTTGTATGCCTTTACTAAAAGAACATAAATTTTTTAATAACATTTTACACCTACTTTCTGAAAGGAGTTACTATGAACATTTATAAAATTAAAGATATTGTATCATTTCAAAATGGCTTTGCTTTTAATTCAAAAGATATGGGACCAACAGGAACCAATATTATCAAAATCAAAGAAGTTAAAAACAATAAAATCACTATAACAGGGTCAACTCAAAAAATAAGTAATTATGATTATGATAGTATGAAAAAATATTTGGTAAATTATAATGATATTTTAATTGCTTTAACTGGTGATCCTACCAACAAAGGTAGTGAAGAATCGTGGGTTGGGAGGACAGCCATTTATAGAGAAAAAGAATGTGCATTACTAAATCAACGAATGTGCAAAATAATTCCAAATACAAAATATATTTTACCTAAATATTTATATTATTATTTAATTTCATATCCAACCTTATATACTTTGGCATCATCTGCAAAAGGTAGTGCTAATCAAGCAAATATTTCACATAAAGATGTTGGAGAACTAGATATATCATTGCCTTCCATTGAAATGCAACAACACATAGTTGATATTATTACATATCTAAAATTTCTTCTACTTTCTTTGCCAATTCTTGATTTTCTTTTAATAAATCTTTTAGTTCATTTGATACAATTTTAATCTGTTCTTCTACTTCCTCTTTGGACATTTCATTGGAATCATCAATTCCTACATATCTTCCAGACACTAATGAATAATCATTTGCTCTAATTTCTTCTAAACTAGCAGAATAACAATAACCTTTTATATCTTCATAGTTTTCATTCTTCAACCAATTATGATATATATTGGCTGTTTCTTTAATTTCTTCTTTACTTAATTCTCTAATCTTTCTATCAATCAAAGTTCCTTTCTCTCTTAAATCAATAAAAAGAATTTTATCATCTTGTGTTTTTTGTTTCCTTAAAAACCATAATGATACTGGAATACCTGTTGTATAAAATAGTTTATCTGGTAATGTAATTATACAATCAACAATATCATCCTCTATCATTGCTTTTCTAATATTATATTCTTGTGTCTGGCTTGTAGATAAACTACCATTTGCTAAAACAAAACCGGCAACACCTTTTGGTGATAATTTTGAAATCATATGTTGAATCCAAGCATAGTTAGCATTTCCTTTTGGTGGAACATCATATTTCCATCTAGGATCTTCTAGTAATGACTCTTGACCATAATCTTTAATATTAAATGGTGGATTGGCAAGTATATAGTCTGCTCTTAATGCTTTATGTTTATCGTCGTGGAATGTATCTCCATTTGAATCACCTAAATCGGCTTCAATTCCTCTAATTGCTAAATTCATTTTTGCTAAACGCCAAGTTGTAGCATTTAGTTCTTGTCCATAAACAGAGATATTATTTATATTTCCTTGATGTTCATCAACAAAATTTGCTGATTGAACAAACATACCTCCCGAACCACAGCAAGGGTCATATACCTTACCATTAAAAGGTTCTATCATTTCAACAAGTAATTCAACAACACATCTTGGAGTATAGAACTCTCCACCTTTTTGTCCTAAATTTCTTGCAAATTTGCCCATAAAATATTCATACACCTTGCCAAAAAAATCACCACCAGCATTTGTTGTATCTAACTTATTTGTAAATAAATCAATCAGCTCACCTAGTCTTCTTTGGTCAACTTCTAGTTTTGAATAAGTTTTTGGTAAAATGTTCTTCAATTCAGGGTTTTGTTTTTCAATAGCAATAAAAGCCTCATCTAATACTTTTCCTAATTCCTCAGATTTAGAATATTTAGAAATATAACTCCATCTTGCTTCTTCTGGTATCCAAAAGACCATATTTTTTGAGTATTCATCTATATCATTTTCATATCCTTTTCCCTCATCAACAAGTTCTTTATATCTAACATCAAATTTATCTGAAAGATATTTTAAAAATATCAATCCAAGTACAACATGCATATAATCTGCTGCTGCAAGTCCTCCACGAAGTTTATTTGCAGAGTCCCATAGTACGTTTTCTAATTTTTCTGTACTCATATTTT
>CAMEHU010000057.1 GCA_945917765.1 uncultured Lachnospiraceae bacterium
CTGTATGGGACTTTCACCCACAAGTTGTTGCCCATGCTGGGCACACTTTAAAAAAAGCCACCTCTTACGAGGCAGCTCATTTATTTTATTCTAAATCATTTAAATCACTATAAAAATCTGCATTATTATCAGCGCAATTGTGCCATCTTCCAACAAAATCTATATTTTCTTCATTTTTTATTACATAAGTTGGTTCAATTACAACTTTTCCATATTGATCAATAGAACCCCATTTTCCATCTTTTTTAACTGCTACGAATCCGTAATCATTTTGTTCCCTAGCATCATCATATTTTGCTTCAACAATAACTTTTCCATCTTTATCTATAAATCCGTATTTTCCATTTTCCTTTGTTATAAATAAAGTATTTGCTGTATACACATCTTTATTAGATTTTTCTTCTAATTTGTAATTATAATATTTTAAATCGTCGCCATTTTTTATAGCTATAAATCCATTTAATAATATTTCATCACCAGCTGTTAATTTAACAGAAAAATCTTTTGTCATATAATCAATTGTTCCATCTTCATTTTTAGCTTTTAAATATTCTGTAGTTTTATTATATGTAATATTTTCATATTTGAAGCTTACTATTTCTTCATTGTTTATATTAATTACACCATATTTTCCATCTTTAATTGCAACATATTTGTCATCGAATAAATATGCTATACCTGAATAATCCGCAGGAATTTTAACATCAGTGTTTGTATTAATAACACTATATTTTCCTTTTTCTTTGATAATAACATTACCATTATCCATATCTTCAGCATTAGCAACTTTTCCTTCTAAAAATGTTGTTCCATCTTCTGCAACTACTTTCCATGTCCCGTCTTCTTTTACAATATAGTTATTGCCGTCTTTGATTTTTTTTATATCATCATATTTACACTCTAAAACAACATTTCCTTCAGAATTTATAATGCCATACTTTGAATCTGTATTTTTTACTAAATACCCATCTTTATAATCTTTAGAAATTGTTTCTATTTCGCTATATTCAACAGGTATTATAACTTTTCCAGTATTGTTAACAAGACCTACATTTGAATCTTTTTTTACTATTAAACTATTTTCTACACCTTTAATTGTTCCAATACTATCATATTCGCAAGGTAAGATTTCATTTCCTTCTAAATTAATCAATCCAAATTTTCCATCTTTTTGCACTTTTAAAACATTTTTTTCATACCATAAATTGTTTTTCTCATCATAATTTTGCACTGTAAAGATGTTTTCATATCCTGTAAATAGCTCTTGATTTTTATCATTTACTGCTTTTGTTTTAAATGTGTCATCAACTGTGCTAACATCATAAGTACATACAAAAACTGCTTTTGATTTATCTGGGATTTCATACATTTCACCATTTGCTGGTTCAATAATAGTTTCTCCACTTGAATTGATTATTCCCCAATTTCCATCTTTATATAATGACATATAATTTAATTCTATATTTTTGCTAGCAATAGTGTTTTTATCTGATTTTAATAATTTATTGATAATAAATACAAATAATACTATAACTGCAATAACTCCAACAACTGCAAAAACTTTTTTTAAATTAAGTTTTTCGCCACCTTCATATCTTCTTCCTCTGCTCATTTCTAACCTCCAAAAAATCATTTTGCTATACTATATCATTTTTTTTAGAAAATTTCAAGTCCTGTTTTTTGGGTCTTTTTTCGAAAACAGCTCCTCAAAAATCACAAATTCACTTAGCAACTGTTTCCCACTACAAAAGCCTTTTAAATCAAAAACTCTTCAAAGATTCTGAAGCAATTTCAGCAAAAGGGACTGAACAATTTTTCAAAGATATGTCCCAAATTGTGCAAAATGCACAGTTGGGACGCGTCCCCAACTGTGCATTATTTTTTATTTAAATTAATCTTCATTCCATACAACTTAACCGCACTATCCAAATTTTCTTGAGTTGTTCCTACCATAGGGTCATACTCATTTAAAATACGAATAGAACCAAAAATCAATTTTTGTGCTTTAAGTCCATTATCATAAGCATTATTAAACTTAATCTTTTTTGTAGCACTTGAATTAGGTTTAACATAGAATGATGCAAACACCATGTTTTGTGGATGTCTGATATTGTCTCCTAAATCTAATCCAATTTCATCTTTTTGAGTATTATCAGCAATAACAATATATTTATCAGTTTTGTTTGTAACCGTAATTGTATATGTTTCTGTTTCATAATCTGCTGAAACATTTTCAATTTTTACAATCATATCATCTGCTTCTATTTCAATATTTGGATCTCTATCACCAATATATTCACCAATTGATAATTTCATTTGTCCATTATCTTCAATTAAAATCAATTTTTCTTCATAATATGAGTATCCTTCTGTTGTTCCTGTTGCTAATATGTCGTCTAGTATTCTTATATTATAGATATATTTGTTGTCTACAATTGAACAATTTTGAATGTTATATATTTTCTTTTTGCCTTCAAAGACATAATCTACATATCCTTTAAATTGCTCTAGTGTTGGGTATACATTTCTTCTTGATTCTTCTGTGATTAGTGAATATGCTTCTTCATATTGACCATTGTTGCAATAATTGAAGTATTTATCAATTAAGCTTTCTATTGGTTCTTGGTATTTTTCTGGTACTTCTACATTTTCTTGATACATTGCTTTATGTGGCACATAGTTAGTAGAAGGTGGTAATATTTTTGGTTTTTGATTTTTTAATGCCATATTTATTATAAATACAATTAACCATAAAACTAAGAAAAAAATTATTACTTCTTTTTTATGTTTTTTAAAAAATCTCCTTATTTTTACTCTAAAATCTGTTATCATAGTTATCATATCCTCCTATATAACTTGAAATGAAAGTACAAAATCATTATAATTATTTTCTCTTATAACAACTCTTTGTATTTTTTCATTTTCTCTGCTACCTAGTACATCACATATTTTTAATCTTAGAACATATATATCACCTTGTCTTGATATATCATCATAAATAAATGCATAATCAGCTGGATATGTTCTCTCAATATATGCTTTATACTCTTCTAAAGTAGGAAAATACTTATTTTTAAATTCAGGATATAATAAATCATATGCTTTATCAAATTCTTTATTTTCTAGATGTTTAAAATATTCGCCACAATAATATTCGATTCTGTCTCTTTCTTGAAATCTATTACTATCCGCTAACATTTTAATAATTTCATCATCAGTTTGTGGAACTTGTACTACAACTTTTTTACCTGTTTCTGCGCTTCTTGTTGTTTTAGGAGTATAATTATGTACCTGTGTTGTTGTTTTTGGATACATAATTGTTTTTACAAATAAAACAAGCATAACAATAATCAAAATTAAAATTATTAATATTAAAATAATATCTTTTTTTTCAATTCTACTCCCAACTTTACTCATATACCTTTATACTCCTATTATATTTTTTAAATTTAATAAAAAACAACATTTCTATTAGCTTCTTGTAGCCTTCTAAAAACCTTTACACCAATTTCTATAACCTCATCATCATTATATGTAACTTTTAATTTTGAAACAGTATATTCATCCATAAATTTTATTGTATCTTTTACAAATTCAATACCTGTAACATTAATTTCATCAGACTTTAATTTCTTTATTTCTTTTATAAAAACTATAAAATCTTCCGCATCATATATTTCCAAATACTTTTTGATACTTTTTTCATTTTTATCATAATAATTTGAAATATCTGCATCACTTGCTTCTTTCAAATCATCATATAATTTTGGAATTATTTTTTTTGTAAATTTATCAATTGTTTCATAAATTTCTTTTGGTTCAACTCTACCATTAATATATTCGCCAAAGAACAAGTATGAATTATCAGGTATTATTACATCTTCATCCACATAATCAATATCATCATCAAAAAAATCTGCTCTATTATAGACTTTATCTGAAATTTCAAATTCATCTTTTTGATTATTTTTTTGATAATTTTTTATAAGTATAATTGTAATAACAGCAATGATAATTATAATAATTAATATACCTAAAATTCTTAACAATTTTTTAGTTTTCATAATCAATTCCATTCCTTCCTTGCTTCTACAGCAAATACACCTAGTCCTTAAATCCGATTTATTTAAGACTAACACCTCAGAAATTATCTAAACAAGAATCCTGGGTTAGCTCCATTAGCATATTCTGGGTAACTTCCTTTATTTTCAAGCCAATCTTCAATATCAGTAAATTCGCCTTTCAATATATCAATAGCTAATTTTCCTTGAGATTCCCATCTTGTATTCAATGAACCAGCTGTTGATGTTTTTGTACAAGCATATCTTAATAATGCTTTTATAATTTGCTCATCTGTCATTGATTCATTAATTTGATATTGCCATCCCATATAAGGTCCCCAGTTAACTAATGAGAATAATGTTCCTGCTGTAACCGGACTTTTATCCATAATCCATCCAAGTCCTAAATTATTACATATGTTAATTTTTTCTTCTAATGCATATTTTTCTTGTAATTGTCTAAATGCTTGTGGATCTCTATTATAAACAGTTGAAAAAGCTTCAACTAATTGACTATGTCCACTAAAATAGTCATTTATAAAATTGCTTGAATTCCAGCTAATGAATGTTCTTAATTCCTTACATAGTGTAGGATCTTGATTATATAAGAATTCACAAACAGGACTTATATTATTCATTCCTGGCAATACTGTCCATTGACAAATACCAACTGCAACCTCATTTCCATTTCTTCCTCCAACTGTTCCAGCTCCACCTTCATATGGAGTATAATAGAAGTATGCTGAGTCCGGTAAATCAACTGATTCATAATTTGGTGACATATAATCTTGAATGTTGTCTATATATGCGCCTTTTGCATCTTTTAGTATTACTTGAATTTTCTTATCTGTTGTTTCTGCGATAGTTTCACCTGCTGAAACTATTAAATCTTTGCCAACAACATCATTAATGCTCATTGTTGAAGTATTTCCTAATGTATCTTGTACATTAACAGTATTTCCGAACACTTTAATACCAGAAATCATCATTGTATATCCATCTAATATTCCAATATCAGGTTGAGAAATTCCATCAAATTTGATTGTTATTGTATCACCTTCAACTTTAAGAACCCTACAATTGCCAGGTGCTACAACATTTAATCCTGGTGAAATTCCTTCTTGTACTAATTTACCATCTTTGTCATATTCAGTTTGATAAATAACTGCACCATATAATAAAGAATCACTTTCTTTATTTTGTTTCCAGTTATTAGAATCTAATTCATTTGATGGAGTATAATCTGGTAAAAACCAAGCTAAAACATCTGTATCAATAAATTCAAACTCAGCCTTAGTATAATATCCAAGTTCAATTAAAAACTCCTTCAAATCTTTATAAATATACTCAGCTGCCTCTGTATGCATTCCCTCTAATATATTAAATGCTGATAATGTAGTTGCTCCACCATTTGCAGTTTGATTATCAAAGCTTACTGGTTTTCTTTGAGTAACAACACCCATCGCCCCTAACATTCCGTTTATTCTTTCAACAGATTCATTAGATTCTTCTATACTAACATTTAAGTCTCCTACAGAAACATATTTTAAATCTTTATTTGCGCTAACTGAATACACATATGTGATTTCACCAGTTTCTTTTTTATTTTCACTAGATAGATATACTCTCCATCCATCGCCTGTTCCAACTGAGCTTCCACCTGCCCAATTGTCTAGTTTAACTAAAATAATTCTTCCGTTTTTTACATATACAACAGCTTGATTATGTCCGCTATCTCCACCTAATTTTTCAAGTTGCCTTGCATAAAATATAGATTTTGAAGTTTCTGCTGTACCATCAAATGTGTAATACTGACCTTGTGTAAATAGTCTTTTTGATGTTCTATATCCATCACCAACATGGTAATCATCATATGTTTGATTTTTTACAATATCATTTGTAACAAGTTCACCATCTAAAGTAACCTTGTCACCTTTTACAACATATGGTTGGCTAATTTGTTCTTTAGGTTTTGAACCAGATTCCCAAGTAAGAACAGCCTCAATTGAAAGCTTATCACTTATGCCTTGATTTTCTGCTTCATTTTGTTGCTCTTCATTGAAAGTATATGGAAGTCTTATATCGTCTTCTTTATCTCTATATACTGTTACACCTGTTCCATCAATTTCAAAAATAACATCCTTATACCAATGTTTAATAACATTTTGAATTCTAGGTAATGCTAATTCGTATTCTTCAGAACAATTATATAAAACTTGATATATTGCATCAATATCAGCAACTGTTACTTTATCTTTAATTCCAACAATATCAAATAAATAATCAATTATTTCTTGAATATGTTGTTCTCTGTGGTCTAAATCTTCAAAATATTTATTAATTTGACTTTTTAAATATTCCAATTCTTCATGAATTTCTTGGTCTGTTGGATTTGAGTGATTATCTAACCATACATGCCATTGATATGTTAATAATAATTGAACAGATGAATCACCTGCATCGTCAAATGCTTCTGGTTCGACTACATCTAATCTTAACAATCCATTTGTAAATCCACTATCTTTACTATATCTAACAAAATTTGCTTCTGTAAAATTTCCAAGATTTTCATTATAGAAATATGCGTCAAATTGGCTTAGCAAACATTTAATAGCATCTTTTACATAACCTTGTCTAACTTCGCCTTCTCTTCCATCAAGATAATAATCTAATCCATGAATAATACCAGTTGTCATACCATAATTATAATCAAATCCACCATCACCTGGAGTTATACCATTATGTGCTAAATATTCTGATTCTTCTTGTGCATTTTCACCAATTCTATTTACAGGTCCTTCTGCATAATTACTGATATAAATACTTAAATCTTTTCCTTGTGCATCTGTACATGCTAATTCCCTATAACTGTTACCTTGATAACCTGTTACGAAATATGATTCTAATCCATAATCCAAATTACCCGTATAATGATAATCAGGATTTCCATCTTGATTTGCATAATCAACTTTACCTAAATATACTGTGTTTTTCCATAGCTCACTTGAATATTTAGTTTGTTGGATTCTATACATTACCCTAAACATACCATCACCTAAGAAAGCATCTTTAGCATCATAAACAGATTGAACTACAAGCTCTGAATCATAGCTTGGACGTAAACTAAAGTTTCTAACATGGTCTATCCAGCCTTTTAAGCTTATAATATTAACCAATTTTTCATCAACAAGCTTTTGCTTTTCTTCGTCTGATAAATTTAATGCACATTTATCTCCATCTCTAACAACTCTATCTTCTGTAATAGTTACATCTTTTGTTCCATCATATAAAGTTGTAAAATCGGCTTGTTTTCCTCTTTGAATTGGTAATAAATGACCATCATATGTAATATCATAATCAACAGAATAATCACCTTTTTCAATTAAAACATTCATTTCTGTGTTTAAGTTTTTATTTGAAATTAATTCTTCTGTTAGATCAGAAGACATTGTTGCAATATGTAATGTTAATAAGAACTCAAGTGGCATTCCGTATCTTCCAGCCCATGTTTCTAAGTTATATCTTGCTTCTTGTTTTGACCATTGTGACCAGTTAATTGATGAAATAACCATTTGTTTCTTTTCTCTGTCTATTGTTAGTTTTGAATCATGCAAATCTGCAAATACTGGTTTTATCATTCCTGTTAAAGTTCTTTCACCAAATATTTTTGGGAAAGTATCTGCCAAAGAATTACCACTATTTACAAGATATGTTCTTTCATTTGAAACGATATATTTAAAAATTAAATCTTCGTTCATTATTTGTTCTTTCATTTGTTGATTATAGCTTATTGCAGAGCCCAAACCATCAACAACTTCAATTCCATTAATATCTACGTTTGGACTATATTCTACAGAGCCGTCTTCATATCTTGTATAAAATGCTGCAAAACCAAATCCTACAGGATCTAATCCCATATCTTCTAGATATTTAAGAATTTCTTTTTGTCTTGTACGTTGTTCATCTTTTGCTAAGCTTTCTAAATAAGTTGTGTCTTCACCTTTTAGTGAATATTCAAAGTGGTCAAGTCCATTCATTATTTTTCTCATAATATTTTCTTGAACAAGCCCAGGCATAGTTGTTATAAATGACACTATACCAATAAGCATAAATATTATAATACATACTGGTAAAAATCCTAAAGAACTTAACCCAACTTGCTTAAACAAACTTTTTCTAAATTTTTTCTTAGTTTTTCTAGCTTTTTCTGCTGCTAACTTTTTAGCTTTTTTACTCAGTTTACTTCTAATAGGACCTTGTGGATTACGCCTCCTTAGGTCGTCTTCAATTGTGTCGTCAATATTGCTATCTGCCAATTTATAACACCTACCTTTCTTCTTTAATATTTTTTAAAATTAGTGCTTTTGAATTTTTTACACTTTTTATATTTCATAATATCAATTTGTTTATAATCTATTATGGATTTCCTCCATTGTTTCCACCATTGTTTCCACCATTGTTTCCACCATTATTTCGTTGATTTCTTATTCTTTGAATTTCATCTTTATAAAATCTTGGTTTATGATTAGAGCTTGGAATTACAACACCTTGCTCAGTTAACCTCATTGTGTCATTTACATAGTCGAATCCATCTTTATATCCCATAATTTCAGCAGAATCTGAAAGATTTTCCATATTATCATATAAATCTTTTGCATATTGTGAATCGAGGTCAACTCCACCGCTTTCATATATTTCTTTAGCTGCTTGTCTGATATCAAAATCTGAAATATCTTCTCCTTCATGTTCAGCTCTATATGCTCTAGCAAAGTCTTGATATGCTGCTGCAAATTCTTCTTGGTTGTTTATTAATTGTCTTTCTGCTTTATTATATTGATGTGAATCATGTAAACTTGTTGCAATTCCTCTCGCAGCTGTTCCCATAGATGCAGCAGTTTTAAAGTCACCAACTGTTCCACCAGCTATAACACCAGCTAAAGTGGCAGCGCCTTTAATCTGTCTTCCAGCCCAACCGCTCCATCCACCTCTACGATTGAAGTCTTTTTTTATTGCATTACCAATTTTTGATAATTTGCTTGGATCTTCTTGCCCATTTGGTCCTTGACCGCCTTGTCCTTGACCTCCTTGTCCTTGACCTCCTTGGCCTTGACCTCCTTGGCCTTGACCTCCCTGGCCTTGACCTC
>CAMEHU010000058.1 GCA_945917765.1 uncultured Lachnospiraceae bacterium
TGTATTTTTTTGCTAAATTCCATAACTATATTTCTCCTTGACAACTTACTATTTTCTTTTTACTTTGTTAATTGATAACTTTGTTCTATCATTTCTTTTACTAATGTCTTGTCCACTTTTTCATCTACAATAATTGTATTCCAATGTTCCTTATTCATGTGATATGCAGGTATTATATAATCATAAGTATTTCTTAATATATCAGAATAGTTTGGATCTGTTTTTACATTAAGATATAACTTATTATTGACATTCATAATTAGTGCAAACCACTTTTTATTCTTGCAATGTTTCATTGTAACAGATTCAAAATCATCTGAAAATGGACAATCTTTAAATGTATTTTCTAATGTTAAACAATATTCTATTATTTCTTCTTTATTCATATCTAATCCCTTATAATAAACTACTAAATTTCTTACTATATTTTTCTATATCTTTTGTGCTTTGACTCATTATAAAATCTGTAACTTTTATTTTAAATCTTTCTACTTCATCATTTGTATAATTCTTATTTTCTACATTTATTCCTGCTTCATTAAATAGTTGTATATCTTTATTGGAAAATTGCATTGTTCATTCCTTCTTTCATTTATTGTTTCATTAAAATTATACCTTTTATACTTGGATGCAATAATTTCACAAAATCTGTAGCATCTTGGTTTGTTCCAACTACACTACCATAATGAATTGGGATTGCTATTTTAGGTTGTATTTCGTTGATTAATTGTGCTGCCTCTTTGAAATCCATTGTATATGTTCCTCCAACTGGAACAAAAGCAACATCACATTTTACTTTTTTATTTTCTTCTGTAATGTCTGTATCTCCTGCAATATAATATCTAATATTATTTATTGTAATAATGTAGCCAACCCAATCGTTTCCTTTTGGATGGAATGTTTTGTTTGTATTATATGCTGGTATTGTTTTAAATTTAATTCCTTCTACCACATATTCTTTGTTTGGCTCTACTGTAATAATTGCATTTTTATTTATGCCTTTTCTTAACAGTTTTGTTAATAATTCTTCTGGTATTATAATAGTTGTGTTTTCATTTATAACCTTCTCTATATCTTCTTCAGAATAATGGTCATAGTGGTCGTGTGTTATAAAAATAATATCTGCATCATTAAAATTTCTATCTATTTTAAATGGATCTATATAAATTATTTTTTCTTTGTTAATTCTTATACTGCTATGATATAAAACTTCTATATTATCTAACATATATTCCTCCTTGATTTTTTGCATTGTATCATAAAAAAGCAAAAAAATAAATAGTATCAAGCAAAGTTTTATATACCTTACTTGATACTATTTTTATTCATATTTAGGACTACCATACCCCATAACTTGAACATCATCAAAAGAGTACATTCTTTCAGCACATTTGTTACTTGTGTTTCCCTCTATTGTATAAATATTTCTATTTGTAATATCTGTTCTTGTTACAATTCCAACATGGTCGCTTGTCCCATCTTGATTACCATTTTCATCTTTCCAATCGAAAAAAATTATATCTCCAACTATTGGATAATAGCTTTCTCCTCTATCGTGCCATTGATTTTTTTCTTTAAACCAATCTATTCCATTAACACAACCTGCAAATTTAGGAATAATACCTTTATCTATGTAACCACATTCGTTTGCACACCAACTCACAAAACAGGCACACCAATGCACATGTTCTTCAAATCCATACCATTTCCAAAATTTATCTCCTCCCTCATTTCCTATCTGTGCTTTTGCAACTAATACTATTTCACTATTAGGAATTTGTGAGGTATCATAATCTGCATCCCCATCACTATTAAAAATTGCAGCTACAAATCCACCAATTAAAGCTATTACTAAAATAATTACAACTGCCACCCAACCTCCTGCAACTATTGCAGAAATAATAGCTTTTGTTGCAGCAATTATTGCCTTTACTGTTGCTATTGTTGCTTTCACAGTTACCTTAACTGCTTTTATAGTTAATTGTGCTGTTCTTTTAGCAATCATTATTGCTCTTTTACTTGCTTTAACACTTTGTTTTGCCACTTTTGCACTATTTTTAGCAACTTGTTCAGATGTTTTTATTCCTTTTTTAGTAAGTTTAGCTCCATTCTTTGCATATTTAATGCTTTTTTGAGTTCCATTCTTTATTGTTCGTTTTTTTACTGCATTTTTAATTTGCTGTGCTTTCTTCTGTTTTATTTTAGATTTAATGTTTGATATTTTTTCTTTACTTTTTATGATATTCTGTTTTGTATTTTCTAATGATTTTTTCCCTATTTCATTACTCTTTGTCGCACCTTTTCTTGATAGATAACTTATATCATTTTGAATATGATTACTTGCATAATTTTCTGCTGAAGTATTTTCTTCTTTTGATGTAAATTCATTTAATCGTTCTTTTGTAGTTACTAAATTGTTTTTAAAGTTTTGTGTTTGTACTACTTTTTTATCTAATTGTTTTATTATACTTTTTTCTTTTAACTTTATATCTGGCATTTATACCACCTCCAGACTTTTATATTTTCTTTGCTATAATTACCATTCTTCCATTCTTTTGTGAATATTCACAAGTAGATAATGTAATTAGCTTATCTCCATAATTCACTTTGACATTTGTATTGTAAAACTCATAATTTCGACATTTTTCTACAAATGAATTAAAATCATTTTCATCATAAAACTTTGTATAATTATAATATTTAAAGCCTTTATCAGAATAAGCAACTGTTTTAAATGCAAATACTATTTCATAGTCATTTTCAATAGTTTTATTATCTTCTAATGTATAAAACTTTATATACTTGTGGTTCTTATAATAGTTATAATTTTTGTAATTATCTAAATTAGAAAACATTGTGTTATTCTTCATGTGATGTCCATATATAATTAAGTTATCACTTGTTTTTAAATTACAATGTTCTGCTAAATATGGAGTTCCACTACTTGAATAATTTTTATAAACATTTCTATGAAGATAGAAATCTCCATTTTGCATAACAGGATAATTTATATTTGTTCCATCAATTTTAATCCACCCAATTATGTCTGTATTTATTTTTAAAATGCTTTCTAAATTGTAATTTCCAACATTTTTAGATGATAAATTACTTGTTTCATTTTTTAAATTGTCTGTAATTTGATTTTGGGCGGTCGTTTTTTCTTCTTCCTGCACTACTTCCTGCAATTCTTCAAACAATTCATTTTCTTTCTTATTTTCTGCAATTTCTTTTATAAAAAAATAACTACTAATAGCTAAAATAACTATTAGTAGTATTAAAACCAAACTATATATTTTATTCATTAAGACTCTCCTGGTTTAGTTGTCATCAGCCTATATAGTTCTGTATTCTTTGGAAATTTATTAACAAAAGGAACTAATGATGAACCTACTTTTATAAGTCCTTCTCCTGCTCCTACATTTGTTATGAAGCTCATCTGTAAATCAGATATATTTAATAATTTTGCAAGTTCAATTCTATCTGTACTTGCTTGATTAAGCATTATTATAAATTCAGAGTTTGCAAGCATAGTTCTAGCAGTATGACTTTGTAATAAATCTTCAACATTTTGTGTTATACCTGTGCAGAAAGCTCCATATTTTCTAACTCGTTTCCAAAGTGTAAATAAGAAATTTGCAGAATATTCATATTGGAATAATAAATATATTTCATCAATAAAAATATATGTATTCTTTCCTTTTGTTCTATTAGCAGTAATTCTATTCAATATAGAATCCAATACTACTAACATTCCTATTGGTTGTAATTGTTTTCCTAGCTCTAAAATATCATAGCATATCAAACTATTAGATGTATTTACATTAGTGTTCATAGCGAATGTATTTAAAGAACCATTTGTAAATAATTCTATTGCAAGTGCTATTTCTTTTGCCTCATCTTCTGGTTGTTTCAATAGTTCTTCTCTAAAATCTTGCAGAGTTGGTGGTATTCCTTGATAATTTCCTTGTTGGAATACTCTATAAACATTTGCCGTACATCTATCAATTATTGATTTTTGTTTCGGTCCGAGATTTCCACTACCAATTAGTTGTTCACACAAAGATAATATAAATTCAGATTTTAATATTACTGGATTTGCTCCATCTCCATATTGAGAGTTCATATCCATTGCATTTATGTGATTATTACTTACTGCTGATATTTTAATTACCTCTCCACCTAAAGATTTAACAAGTGGTGCATATTCGGATTCTGGGTCTATTAAAATAATGTCTGCATTTGGATCTCGTAATCTTATTGAAGTTATTTCTTGCTTTCCTGCAAATGATTTACCACTACCAGATACTCCCAAAATGAATGAGTTTCCATTTAAAAGTTGTCTTCTATCTGCAATAATCATATTTTTACTAATAGCATTTTGACCATAAAAAATACCATTCTCGTGCCTAATTTCTTGCACTTTGAATGGCATAAATACTGCTAAACTTTCAGTAGTTAAAGTTCTTACTGCATCTATTTTTCTAACTCCAAACGGTAATACTGTGTTAAGTCCATCTAATTGTTGAAATCTTAATATTCCAAGCTGACATAGATTTTTACTAGCTATTTTTAAAATTGCATCTGTCACACTTTCTAATTTTTCTTTTGATTCTTCTGTTATTACCATTGTAATAACTCCTAAAAACATTCTTTGGTCACGAATAGTCAAGTCATCTAACATTTCTTTTGAGTCATTTCTCTGTTGTTCCATATCATAAGGTATTATTGCAGAATAATTGTTTTGAGCATTCTGTTTTCTCTGCCAGTTTGTAATGTTCGTTTCTACACCTAATCTACGATTTTCTGCCTCTTTTACTGCCTCGTCCATTGGTATTGGAATAACATCTATTGATAACATCATATTTTTATTTAAGTCTGTAAGTTCTGTTACCATATCATCGTTGATATAACTAGAATATTCCTTTAAGAATAATACTCTCCCATATCTATCTCCCATTTTAAAGTAATCTCTTTCCAATTCTACTGTATCAGGACAAATAAAATCTTTGAAATTATGACCTTTTTTCATTGTTTCGTGTATATCAAACCTAAAAGAAGTTTCTTCTCCTGTTCTATAAAAGTCGTGTGCTATTCTTAATCTTTCTTTTGCATCTAATTCAACGCATTTTGAACCTAATGTATTAAATCTGCTTATCAATTCACTACCTGCTCTATTAAAATAATTTCGAGCTTCTTCGACATTTTTCTTATAAACAGATATTGTTATTATCTTTTCTTGCACTATCTCATTTGCATTTTTTGCTTGAGATATAAGCATTTTGTTATATTCTTTTCTATAATCATTAAGTTCATCATTACTTTCATCTAGTAATATTGTTTTTTCAAAATCTAATTTATTTATTCTTCTATTATTTATTGTAATTTTAGTTATTGCTCCAACATCTAATGAATTTAATAAATCAGAATAATCTAAAAACATTGCTTCTTTATCTTCTTTACTAGCAACTGCATAATTAATATCCATAAACTTAAATGATTTTGAAAATTTATTTTTACTTACTTGAAAAATTCCATCTTCCCATATTGCTTTTATCGGAATAATATCCTGAACACATCTCGGTATTTTGAATTTTTCTTTATCTAATTTAAAAATCTTATTAAGAGTTCTCATTATTTTTTACCTCCTTTTTCTTCTTTTTATCTTTCTTTTCTTTCTTCTTTTTCTGTGGTTTTAGCAAACTTTGTTTTAACTTTTTATCAATAGTTGGTTTAAAGTTTTGGGCATATATATTTGTTGCTTTAAATGTTAATTTTTTAGGTGTCAAAAACTCTGATTTTATTACTGCAACAATAAACTTTTCTGCCGTCATTCCGTTATATTTAACAAATCCAAGTACAGCAAAAGGTGCAGCACCTAGTATGCAAACCCACGATAAAGTTTCTAGCCCTAAATATGGTTTGAGTACAAAATATAAAACAACTGCAACAATACAAGCTATTACAGAAAAAATGAACTGCCTTAAAGACAATCCAAAAAATATACTCTCACTAAATTCTCTAATATCTTTGTTTATTTTAACTTCCATCTATCTTGCCTCCTTATTTCTTTTTGCTTTTGTTTTTTTCTCTTGTTCCAACTTATCTCTTGCTTCTTCGAGTATGTATTCATCTATCATTTTGTAATCTTTGACTTCAATCTCTCCTTGTTGTAATTTTACAAATCTATCAATAATTTTTTCTCTTAAATCAGGATTACACTTATCTAAAAATATTCCCATTGTAGTTGCAAGTGGTGTCATTGATGGATTTTGGTAATCATATATTTTCAAATCTGTCATTCCACTTTTGGTATTTATATCAACTATAACATCTGGTAGATCTTCAAACTTAATTACTACCTCATCACATCCATCATCAACATATAATAATTTTTCCTTATCTTTTAAAATTTTCATAACTTCTTCAACACTATAAAATTGATAATCTTCCATAATTTTATTTTCCTCCTTCTCGCTAAATGTATCTGCCAAATTTTCTCCTGCTAAAACTCTTTTAAAATCCGTTTTTGCTTTTTCAAAATCTGTCAAATAATAATAACCATATTGCCAATCAATCTTGTTGTCTTTAATTTCATATCCAAAACCTATAACATATTCATTATTCATTTTTACTAAAGCAATAGGTTGTTCTTTTCTATATCCAACATCGATTACATAAGCATTTTCTAATTGTCTTGTTTCACTCATAAGGCATTCCTCCTATAATCCCATCATTTCTCTAACAATTCTATCTGACATTCTAATAGTTCCTACCAGAACTAACATATTAAATATTAGCTCTCCAACATATTTCCATACCATAGTAACTGTTGCAGCACCAGTATCAACACTCGGCGAGGTTGTTACAAATGCTGAAAAGATTACACAAGCTAAAACTATAATTGCACCTTCTAAACAAACTGCTATATAACTCTTTAAAAAGCTCTTTCCTATATTTTGTGTTCCTTCTCCTGCAAAAGATGATAATGGTATTGGAGCTATTGCTGTGTACATATATAATTTAAAAAATCTTCCATATACCGTTAGAATTAAAATGAACGATAATACTGTTACAAAAAGTCCACCTAATAATGTAACTGCCCATAAAGGAATACTCTCAAAAAATCCACATTTATTGATTGCATCAATAATCGATTGTGGCAGGGTCATAGCACTTGCTTGAAATGAACTTTTCGCCATAATTGTTGTTACTATTCCCTGTATTATTTTGAATACTGCTAACATTAGTTCCAATCCATAAGTAACAATTCCTTTTGCTATTGCAAATCTTAAAAATAGTTTTAATGCTTGTTCTGGTCTTTTTAATTCTGAAAAATTAGTACAAGTTCTTGCTACTCCAACAACAAAAAATAAAACAAGTAATGCTAAACCTATTGCTTGTAAAGCTCCATTTATATTTAAAATAATATTCCATATTGCTCCACCTTTGAAATCTGCTGGACTTTGTGTGACTAACATATAAATTTCTGATAATTTACCATTCCATGTATCTAATGCATTCTGTAAATTTCCTACAATCCAATTCACATCTAGCACCTCCATTCTAAAATTAATTTATTAAGGCAGATGAAACTGCCTTAATCTTTATCCACCTGTAATAATATTTAAAATCTCTTTTGCAAATGTAATTACAACTCCACCTGCTAAAGTCATTATTCCGTTTGCTCTTTGTGTTGGATCATGAGATTTTAAACTCATACCTACTTGAACAATTCCAAATCCTAATATAATCATTCCAACTGCTCTTATTAATCCAAATATAAAATTAGATAAATTATCAACAATAGCTATTGGGTCATCTGCTGCAAATGAGTGAATTTGCCCAGCTACATTTAAAGCAATAACATAACCTATAATTATTGCTCCTCTTTTTAATGTTTTCTTTAAAAATACTTTAAAATTTCCTTTTTTCTTATTTTCCATATCAAAAATCCTCCTTAATTTTTATTTTTGGGTACAAAAAAAGACCAAAGTATATTTGTTAGATATAACTTTGGTCTTTTAGATACTATTAGCATTTTTTGTATCTTCTTTGTACATATTTTCGATTTCTTCACTTGATAATAATTCAACATCAAGTTCATTTGTTTCTAAATCTATAATTTCTTTTGTATCAATTTCCATATCATCTAAATTAAATGATATTGTACCTATTGAATTTTCTGTTCCTCCATGTATATATGGTTTTATTTCTTTATTTCCAATAGGTGTATTTATGCTATTAAAATGTTCTTTTAAATTAAATTTGAAATCTTTTACTGGTCTTTCTCCTCTAATAAAAAGTAAAGCATAATTATTATCTAGCATTCTTACCTCATCTGGTGTCAATAGTTCTCTACCTGCGATTTGGTCATTTGTAGAATAACTGCCATGTGAACCATAACTCCTACCATAAGTATTTGTATCTATTGTTTCTTTTCCTAATAACTCACTAACATACTTATGTGTGCTTTGTTCATTACCACCTAAATATAAAAACTCATCACAATTTCCAACTATACTTTCCCATTGCTTTTCAAATAGAGCTTTTAATTGTGCTAAATTTTGCAATATTATAGAAACAGATACCTCTCTTGACCTCATTACTGATAATATTTTATCAAAGTCATCTGGTAGGCTTACATTTGCAAATTCGTCCATTACAAAGTGTACATGAACTGGCAAACTGCCACCATATTTATAATCTGCTAAATAAAATAATTGTTGGAAAAGTTGTGTATATAAAACACTAACTAAAAAATTAAATGATGTATCATTATCTGGAATAATTGCAAATAATGCAACTTTCTTTTCTCCTAAACTTGGCAAGTCTAATTCATCTGTTTGTGTAAGTTGTGCCATACTCTCTAAATTAAATTTTTCAAGTCTTGCAGCAAGAGTTACTTGTATTGATTTTAATGTTTTAGCTGAACCTGAATGATATGCTCTATAATATTTTAAAGCAATATGTTCTGGGTTTCTTGTTTCTAATCTATTAAATAACATATCAAGAGGACTAACATATTCGTCATCATCTTCTTTAACATCTCCTGCTCGTAGTAATTCCATTACCATTACAAAGTTTTGTTCTTCTTCAGGAGCTTCATATTTCAAATAAAATATTAAAGCTAAAAGCAACATACTTGCAGCAGTAT
>CAMEHU010000059.1 GCA_945917765.1 uncultured Lachnospiraceae bacterium
GATTGAAATTTAATTTGCACAGTTGGGGACGCGTCCCAGTTGTGCATTTTGCACAACTGGGACGCGTCCCCAACTGTGCAAATTTTAACCTAACATAGCACTAGCTGCACCAAAAGCCCCTGCTGCAGCTAAGCCCATAATTGTTCCGGCCAATACAACTCCTGCCATAATAGCTATAACACTTTTTTTGAAATCCATATCTAAGAAACTGGCAGCAAGTGTTCCTGTCCATGCACCTGTTCCTGGAAATGGAATTCCTACAAATAAGAATAATGCCAAATATAATCCTCTTCCTGCTTTTTCTTGTAATTTTTTTCCACCTTTTTCTCCTTTTTCATAACAAAATGTAAAGAATTTTCCTATGTATTTCTTATCTTTTCCCCATATTAAAATCTTTCTTGCAAAAAAGAATATAAATGGAACTGGAAGCATATTTCCTATAACACACATAATATATAGTGGAACTGTAGGTATTGCACCTCCCATCCATGGACTAAGTCCAAATGGAACCGCTCCTCTTAATTCTATTAATGGTACCATTGAAACTAGAAATACTAATATATATTTTTTAAACATTTATAAATTCACTCCTTATAACTTCATAATTAAACTTTTATTATTCTACTATATGTTTTATTAAAAGTCTACTATTTATATTCGTTTTTAGTTGATAATTTTATTTGAAAATTTTTTTACTATATTGAATTACTAAATTGAATTACTATATTGAAATAATTAGATGTCTTAAGACTATTTCTACTTTTTCAGTTAATTATAAATCTAATTTTATTTCAATATTTTTGTCCTCATATTTTCTATACTTAACCCCACAATAATCCAGCATTTTTTTTGAAACAATATTTCCATCTGTTCCATTATACTTGTCTGATTTATAAATAATCTCTTTAATTCCAGACTGAATAATTGCTTTTGCACATTCATTACATGGGAATAAATCAACATATATTCTTGCACCTTCTAATCTAGAACCTTTATTATTTAAAATTGCATTTAATTCTGCATGACAAACATATGCATATTTTGTATTTATAAAATCTCCTTCTCTGTCCCAAGGCATATGCTCATCGTCATAGCCATTTGGAGCACCATTATATCCTAATGATAGTATTTTATTATCTGGACTTACAATACATGCTCCTACTTGTGTATTTGGATCTTTACTTCTTTGAGCTGAAAGCATCGCAACTCCCATAAAATATGAATCCCAGCTTATATAATCTTCTCTTTTTTTTGCCATATTTTTCACTTCTCCTTTTTTTATTTCTTACAAGTGTTATTATATTTATTTTCTTCTGAAAAGTAAAGATATTTTTTATAATCGCTAAATCTTTTTGACTAAGTTATTTTGGCTATATCTATAATGATTTTTTTGAAACAAAAAAAGAAGTTCTTATATAGTATTATTTGATTAAAAATCTGAAATTTTTATATAGTATTTTTTAGCAAAAAGAATGAGGTTCTTATAAAAGAACCCCAACCAAAATAAAATAAATACCGAATGATATTGGTCCAACTATTACAGGTAACAATTTTGGATTATCACTTTTTAATGCTTTTTTAATATACCTTACATAAAAAGATATATTAAAACAAGCCGTTATAATAAATAATAATTCCCCAACTATAGTGTCAATTGCATCTTTGTCTGATAAGAATGATGGACTTTTGACATTTATCCCAGATATAGTAATAAGTACATAAACTACACTAAATGTGCAGATAAACTCTACCGCATCTCTGACGGATAAATTAACAATTTTTTTCATATCATCATTTTTCATTTTTCCTCCATGGAACAATCCATTTGGCGAAATGCTAATAGAGCAGGATTGTCGACTATAATTATAGTCCATTTTCTCTATTATATTATTTTTTAATATATAAATATTATACCATCTATGCAATATTATGTCAATTTTAATTATGTTTCAAATGCTTCAAATACTTCAAATGCTAGTTTCTTCCACATCCGCAATTTGTAAATAATAATAAGAAAACAATTATGAAAAATAATATTTCGCTATTACAACCACCATTACCTCCAAATAATCCTCCTAAAATTCCATTATTGTTTCCGCATCCGCAATCACATCCACAGCTTCTTCCTTCATCTGGCATATAACTCTACCTCCTTTTTTATTTTTATATGATATAGTATGCAAATTTGAAAAAATGTGTTACAATATAGTTTAAGTTAGTGAAACACTTTTGGATGGTCCTAAAATGTTTCAAATTTGAAACGTTTTAAGACCGTCTCTGAACGTTTCAAGGGAAGGGATTAATTATGAATAAAATAGAATTATTATCACCTGTTGGTGATTTTGATTGTTTAAAAGCTGCTGTTCAAGCAGGCTCAAATTGTGTTTATTTTGGCGGAGAGCTTTTTAATGCAAGAGCTTCTGCTAATAATTTTAATGATGCTGAATTAAAACAGGCTATCGAATATGCAAAAATTAGAAATGTAAAAACTAATTTGGCTTTAAATATTCTGATTAAAAATGATGAATTTAATGATGCTATAAATCTAGCTAAGAAAGCATATGAATATGGTATTGATGCAATTATTGTTCAGGATTTAGGGCTTGCTAAAAAACTAATTGAGCTTTTTCCAGATTTACCAATTCATGCAAGTACTCAAATGACCATTCATAACCTAGATGGCGTTTTAGAAGCTGAAAAGTTAGGCTTTAAAAGGGTAGTTCTATCACGAGAATTATCTATTGATGAAATTAAATATATTTGTGATAATTCTAATATTGAAATTGAGGTATTTGTTCATGGTGCTTTATGTATGTGTTATTCTGGACAATGTTTACTTTCAAGTATGATTGGTGCTCGATCTGGAAATCGTGGTAAGTGTGCTCAACCCTGTAGATTACCTTATGAATTAATTTGTAAAGATATTAAATCTGAAAGCAATAATACTCAAATCGTAGTTTTTTCTAATATTAGCTCTAATAATAACAATGCTATCAACAATGCAAAATCTGTTACTATTGACAAAGGTCATTTATTAAGTCCAAAGGATTTATGTTCTTTAGACCTACTTCCTACTCTTGTTAATTTAGGTATTACCTGCTTTAAAATAGAAGGAAGATTAAAAAATCCTGAATATGTATCAACTGTAACTAGAATTTACCGTAAATACATTGACTTAGCTCAATCTGATAAACCATACATTGTTGAAGAAAAAGATAGAAAAAATTTGTTACAAGTATTTAATAGAGGTGGCTTTTCAACTGGATATCTTGATGGCAAACCTAATACAAAATTTGTTTATAAATCAAAGCCAAATAATATGGGATTATTCCTTGGAACAGTACATAATTTCAATGATAATAAAGGATATATTACTCTGAAACTAGAAGATGACCTTGCTATTGGAGATTCTGTTAGTCTTGAAAAGGAAAAAGGATTATATACTATTTCTGAATTAATGATTAACAATCAAAACGTTCCAAATGCTAAGAAGGGTGATATTGTTAAAATCGGTAGAATTAAAGGACAAATCTCTGTTAATGATAAGATTTTTAAAATAAGTTCTAAAGAATTACGCAACTTAACTGATGAATATTTAAAAGATGAAAAGGTCAAGACAAAAATAAACTGTAAGATTATTGTTCACAAAAATGAACCTATTAGCATGAGTATTTATACTGATAGCAATGCTCCTGAATTATATAAAAACATTGATTTTACTGTGACTTCTGACCTAGTTCCAGTTGATTCTATTAACTCACCTATTACTTCTGAAAGAATTAGTGACCAAATAAATAAATTAGGTGGAACACCTTTTGAATTTGATAATATTGATGTTGATTTAGATGATAATATATATCTGCCAAGCATTAGCAAATTAAATCAGTTACGTAGAGATTGTATTGCAAAATTAGAGAAAATCTTGGTTGATAGGATTTGTCGTAATACAAAGTTGGATGATAGCTGTTTTGATATCAATATCAAATGTTCTAATTTGCATTGTACTGAACAATGTACTGAACAGTATGCTGAAAAAAGCAATGAACAAAGTACTAAAAATAATCAAAGCAAAGAATTTTCTATACTATTGAATAATTTAGACCTAAATTATGATTATACAAAAATTAGTAACATCGATAAAGTGTATGTTCCTTTGAAATACCTTATTAACCATGATTATTCAAATAAATTTAATGAACTTGCTAAAGTTGCACCAATATATATTTATATGCCATCAATTATGAAGGACTCTATTATTGATAACTTTAACTCTTGTATTGATAGTAATATAAAAAAATTGGATATTAAAGGTTTTGTAGTTTCAAACATATCACAAATACATTTATTGAAAAAATATATGGGTAAATATGAAATAATAGCAAATTACACAATGAATATTTATAACAACGTAACAATTAATGAATTGAAAGAACTTGGAATTAGCACTGTTACACTATCTCCTGAGCTTGATAAATTAACATTAAATTCATTTAATTCATCTATAAAAACAGAAGCTATCGTTTATGGTAATTTGCCTGTTATGACTACAAACTACTGCCTACTTTCTGGAAGTAATTATTGTTTAGAAAAATGCAAAAATAATTGTGGAAATGGTAATCGCGAATACTATTTAAAAGATAGAATGAACATGGAATTTAGAGTTATTCCTGATTCATTTACTAAAACTACAACTATTTTAAATAGTAAAAAAACAAGTATTTCTATTGATGAGATTAATGTAAATTCTGTTAGATTGGATTTTACACATGAAAATATTGATGAAATCATTGATATTATTAATACTTTTAAAGCTGGAGAAATGCTTGAAGGTAAGGATTATACTAATGGAAATTTCAAAAGGTTTGTTTAAAAAAAATGCAAATTTTCGTTTTCTTCAATTCTTTATAACGCAAAGAACGACATGTTATAACACATGTCGTTCTTTTTGCTTGGTCATATTATTATTATTATTTCAGGTAACGTACTATAGCATGTTTTTTAAATGTTAAGTAGTATAATGAATTAAGCCTTCACAACTTTAGCCCAAATGCTACTAAATAAAAGTACCCCAATATACACCATAACAATACTAGCACCTGTTGGTAGATTCAACAATGATGAAATTACTAATCCAAATAAGAAGCACAATATTGATATAATAACTGACATTACAGCCATTCCTTTAAATGAATGCGTAATTTTTCTTGCAATAATTGCTGGGAAAACTATTAAACTTGAAATAAGCAAAGTTCCCATCATTCTCATTCCTATTACCACAACCAATGCAGTAAATAATGCTATCAAAAATTGATAAAATGTAACATTAATACCACAAACCTTTGCATATTTTTCATCATATGTAATCATAAATAATCTATTATAGAAAAATACATATGCTACAACTAGTAAAATTGATAAAACAACACTTATTATAACATCTGTTGTTGACATTGTTAAAATACTTCCAAACATATAATTATACACATCTATATTAAATCCGCTTGTTAATCCTGTTATAATTACACCAAAAGCTAGTGCACCTGCTGAAACTAATGCTATTGTAATATCTCCTGACTCTCCTTGTTTTTGGCTAATTATAAGAATTATAAATGATGCAATAATTACAATAGGAATTGCAACATACATTTGTGGTAAATTTAAAACAAGTGCTAATGAAAGTGATGCAAAAGCAACTTCACCTAACCCGTGTCCAATCATTGAATATCTTTTTAAAACCAATATTACCCCAATTAATGCAGCACAAAATGAAATAGCAATCCCACAAATTAAAGCCCTTTGCATAAATGGGTATTGTAGTAAATTAATTAGAAATTCCATTTTATACCACCCTCCAATCTGTAATATTTCCATCAAATTTTACTGTAGTTGCTATACAAACTACTCGTATATCATCATTTTCAATTTCATCTAAATCATGTGTAGCCATTATAATTGTAAGCCCTGTTTCTTTATTTAATTTATTTAATATATTATAAAAATCTTTTGTAATATTTACATCTAATCCACTACATGGCTCATCTAAAATAAGTACTTTTGGATTTCTTATTAAAGCTCTAGCAAGCATTATTCTTTGTCTTTGTCCGCCTGAAAGTTGTCCTATTTGTCTATTTGCTAAATCAGTTATTCCCAATAAATTACATATTTCTTCGAAATTTTTATGGTCTTCTTTATTATAAAATGGTAATAATTTATGTTTTTGAACACCTGTCATTATAATTTCCTTTGCAGTTGCCGGGAAATTAATATCTGTTAAATTATTTTGAGCTAAATATGAAATCTTATCTGCAGAAATATTTTTTATTATTTCACCAGAATCTTTTTTATTTAAGCCTACTATTGTTTTTATTAATGTTGACTTACCTGATCCGTTTTCTCCAACTAAACATACATATTCACCTTGCTTAACATTAAAAGAAACATCTTTTATTGCAATGTGACCATTATATGTTGTTGTTAAATTTTTAATTTCTATTATATTCATGGTATTTTTCCTTTCCTATTTTTTAGTTAAAGCTTTTTTTAAGTTTTCTAAATTTTCCCTCATTATACTTACATATGTAGCTCCGCTTTGAATTTCTTCTTTTGATAAATTATGCACCGTATTAAAAACTAGCATTTCTGTTCTAGTAGCTTCTGATATTGTTTTGGCTACATTTCCATTTGAATATTCTTTATAAAAAACTACTGGAATTTTGTTTTTATTAATATAATCTATAACCTCTTTAATTTTAGCTGTACTTGGTTCTGCACTTTCTCCACAAGTTTCATAAGCGCTTATAAAATCTAAATCATATCTTTCAACAAAATATGCATATGCAAAAGCTCCTCCAAATGCAATCTTTTTGCTTTTTGAATTATCAACAACCTCTTCAAATTCAGAGTCTAATTGTTTTATTTGATTTATATACTCATTAGCATTATTTTCATAATATTCTTTGTTTTCTGGATCAATTTTGCATAATTCATCTTTTATACTTTCTGCCATTTTAATTGCATATTGTGGATTTAACCATATATGTGGATCATATGTATGATGATGTTCATCTTCATCATGTTCATGACTATGCTCTTTGTCATTTTCTTCTTCTGAGTGTTCATGCTCAGCGTCATGGTCTTCATCATGTTCTGTTTCATGTTCTTCTTCCTTTTCATGATTATGTCCATGCGCTTCGCCTTCATGTTCTTCTTCAAACTCCTCAGTATTAATCAAATCAACCGTTTTTGACAAATCTAAAACTCTAATATCATTCTTCATCCCTGAAATTAAATTATCTGCCCATGGTTCCATCTCTTCCCCTGTATAGATAAATAAATCTGAATTATTAACATTTACCATATCCTGTGGAGTTGGCTCATATGTATGACTTTCTGCACCTGGTGGTAATAATAAAGTCACATTAACCTTATCTCCACCAATTTGTTTTGCAAAATCATACTGTGGAAATAGAGTAGCAATAATTTCAATTTTATCTCCCCTTTTTTTATTCACTGGATTTTTTATTTTAATAATTACCGCAGTTATAACACTAAAAATTAATATTAAAACAACAACAAACGCTATATTTTTCTTCATTTTTTATTACACTCCTTACATATTCCATATAAAACTGTTTTTATACTATCTAATTCAAAATCATGCTCATTTGCAATATGTTTTTGAATTTCTTTAAATTCATCACATTCTAAATGAATAATTTTATTACATCTTTCACATTTCAAATGATAATGTTCTTTACAATTCTTTTCTTCTATATATTGATAACAGCTACAATTACGTCCCTCAACCATATATTTTTTTATAACATTTTCTTTAACCAAATTATTCAAGAATCTATACACTGTTGATTTCCCAATATTCTCACCCTTTGAATTAAAATACGCCAAAATCTCTTCTGCTGTAGTGTTAGAATCCTTTTTTTCTTTTAAAAAATTCAATATCTTTTCACGTTGTTTTGTATTATATTTATTCTCCAAATAAATTCACCTCTTAAATATAATTCTTCCTAATTTGAAACTAAGTTTCATTTTAGCACGATATTGGCTCAAAGTCAAGCCTAAACCACAAAGATTTTGCTAAACCCTTCACCAATTCCCACCCCCTCCGTCTTCAGAGTAGCCCAAGCCTTATAAAAAAGGTTGTGAAGGGTCGTAGCCACCCAAGCCTTAGAGTT
>CAMEHU010000060.1 GCA_945917765.1 uncultured Lachnospiraceae bacterium
AACATTATATCAAAGGATTTTCTTTTTTGCATTCCGAAACCATTTTACACTATTTGAGGAATATAGCCAATTTGTATTGATGAACCTAGTTTTATTTTACCTGAAAACTGTAAATCTTTTCCTAATATCATTCTTATTAGCGAGGTTTTTCCCGTACCAATTTTTCCTATTAATGCAACCTTTTCTCCATATGTTAAAGTCATATTTGCATTTTCAAAAATTATTTTTGATTCAAACCTTTTAAACAAATTCTGTATTTTTACAACATCTTTTCCAGCTCTATTTTCTATATTGAATTTCAAATCAATTGACCTTTGGCTTAAATCTACTTTTTCAAGCACTTCCATTTTCTCCAGCTTTTTCTCGATACTTTTAGCTCTTTTGAAGAACATTTCGTTTTTAGCAATCTCTCCAAATTTTCGCAAAGTTTTTATTGACTCTTTCATCTTTTCAATTTGCTTTTGCTGATTTTTATAATTTTCAAATTTAGCAAGAGTTCTTCTTTCATCTTCTTCTATAAAATATGAATAGTTACCATAGTATACATTATCTTTGCCATTTTCTAATAATATAGTCTTTGTTATTACCTTATCTAAAAAATATCTATCATGTGATACTATTAGTATAGTCCCCTTGTAATTTTCGACAACTTCCTCTAAAAAATTCAATGACTCAAAATCTAAATGATTTGTTGGTTCATCTAATAGTAATATATCTGGATTTTTTAGTAATAATTTTGCCAAATTAATTTTTGTCTTTTCTCCTCCACTTAAGTAATTATAATTCTGACTTAACATTTTTTCACTCAGATTAAACTTTGAGCATATTTTACTAAACTTTTCTTGCATTTCATAGCCGCCCATAAATTGATACTTTTCCTGTGTTTTTCCATATTTATTAATTAAAGTTTCCAATATATCTACATTCTGTTCAAAAGCCATTTTTTCTTCTAAATGTCTAAGCTCTTTTTCGGTTTGTAAAATTTCTATAAAACTTTCATATAGAAAATCTTTGACTAATATATCTGTATCCTTATTTTCATATATTTGATTAAGAATTCCAATAGTAGCTCCTTTTCTAATACTTATTGTTCCGCTATCAATTTTTTCTTGACCTGATATTATTTTTAAAATTGTAGACTTTCCACTTCCGTTTTGACCAATTAAGGCAACTCTTTCTCCTGATTTTACCACAAGATTAAATCCATCTAAAATATTCTTTAATCCATAATTTTTCTTAATTTTATTTAATTCTATTTCTATCATTTTTTATATCTCCTTATTTATATATTTTTTTATAATTTAAATAACGAGATATTTGCCACTTTATTTATACTATTACATGCTTTGTGGCTTTTATCTCGCCTGTAATAGTTTGCATGCGTAGGATCTTATCTTTAACCTACTTTCTAAATCTTGTTTTTTGCTCATTTTATTTTCCTCCTATATTTTTATTGCTTATTGTATCATATTTTTGTTTGTATATCAACAGCCTGATACTTGTCAATTCCTGCTTTTTTTAGTTATAGGTTACGGTTGTTCAGTTAGTTTCTAATTTTTCCGTCTAAAATTGAAGGTTCCTGAACTGTAACAGTTGTAGCACCTGTTTTAGTGATTTTGCCGACACTAGCAAAATCGTCTAAGATAGCGACATTTCCCTTTTTCAGATTTCAATAGCATTATCTATTACATTTTAGAATTTGTGCAAGTAGTTCTTGCACAATTAAATCAATATAAAAAACAAATGAATAAAATCACGAAAAACTGAAAATAATAATATAATACGGTTGACACTGTGTATCTGTTGTGCTACAATAATGTTATAAGAAAAATGAGATATGGAGGTGTAAGATTATGGCTAAAACAAGTTCAATGCACATTAGAGTCGAACAAAGTGTAAAAGAGGAAGTTGAAAGCATCTTAAAAACTTTAGGAATGACTGCAACTGAAGCAATTAATATTTATTTAAGACAAATTATTCTTAATTCTGGAATACCTTTTGAAATAAAAACACCTAGATTTAGTGATGAAATGTTAGAAGCTCTTGCTGAAGCAAAAGAAATGGAAAAACATCCTGAAAATTACAAATCTTTTAATACAGTAGAAGAATTTATGGAGGACTTGCACAATGAAATTCAAGATTAAAAGAACTAATAAGTTTATAAAACAATATACAAAAATGATTAAACAAAAACATTTTAAAGAAGATGAATTTGTAAAAGTTTTAAGCTATCTAGTAAATAACGAAGTATTACCTACTAAGTATCATAATCATCTATTAGAGCCAAAGAAAAATCGGAATTTGGGAATGTCATATTCAACCTGATGTATTATTAGAGTATAAAAAGAATAATAATGAATTAATATTATTGTTATTAAGTATTGGATCTCATTCCGATTTATTTAAATAAAATATAAAAAAGCTTTGAATTTAGAAATAAATTCAAAGCTTTTTTACTCAGTACTTAACGAATGTTGTGTTTGACATTTTGTTTGACATACACAAAAAATAACAACTCCCAATTTCTTGAAAGTTGCTATTTATCAATGGTTGGGCTGGCTAGATTCGAACTAGCGCATGTCAGAGTCAAAGTCTGATGCCTTACCGCTTGGCTACAGCCCAATGTATTAAGTTATTTGATGGGGTGGAAGATGGGTCTCGAACCCACGACCTCTGGGACCACAATCCAGCGCTCTAACCAACTGAGCTACATCCACCATATGCACTACTTGGAATGCATTTATAATTTTAACCCATCTTTATATTTTTGTCAATACTTTGATTTAATTTTTTTATATTTTCCTTATTTTTTTATATTATGTCTTAATAATTTATAAATTATTATATTTTTCTATATAATTTTTTATATAAAATACACTATTAAGTAGCATTAAAATATGCCATTATTATTCGCTTAATCTGCTCTTGCACAAATAATTAATCTATTTTTACCTGTTGCATCACATGTATATAAAGTTACTTCCACTCTGCCATCTGTTTGTCTATTGAAATAGGAATTATCTGTTTCAGGCGTATAATACTTGTCAGTAATTGTATATTGTACTCTATTTCCTGTTAAATCTGTAATATAAATTTTATCACCAATTTTTAGATTTTTATTTCTACTAAAAAATGTTCCGTTATTATTATTGTGGCCTCCAATTACAGCATTTCCAGGATTATTTAATTCAGGGCCATATACTTTTACAACTGAAACCTCTATTGCTTTGGCATTAACTGATTCGTCTAAAATAGGAAATTGTTTCTTGATTGATGGCATTTCCAATTTGCCGGCAACTTTGAATCCTTTATAATATCCTGAATTTGAAGTGTTTCCGCCATTATTATATGTATTGTTATTATTTCCATTATTAGTATTATCAGGATTTTCTGGATTTGTTGCTTGTTGTTCTTGATTCTCTTGATTTATTGGAACTATTATAGATTCGAATTCCTCTTCCAAATATCTTTCAGCTTCTTTTTCTGTATTGTATTTAGAAAAATATCCATATCCCAAATATCCTAGAGCACCAATTATTGCTATTAATAATACTACTAGTATTCCACTTAGAATTTTATTATACATTATTTTTCCTCCGTTTTTATACTAACATAATTTTAAATTATCACAATTCACTTTCTTAACCAATTCTAATTTTGGTTTTATTTTTGTACCTACCCAACAATTTTTGTTCCCAATTTTCTTCCTGCTAATAAATGATAATGTAAATGCATTACTTCTTGCCCTGCATCTTTTCCACAATTAACAATTACTCTAAAACCTTCTTCTTCGATATTTAGCTCTTTTGCTAATTTATTAATAACTTTTTGAATTTTTCCAACTAATACATAATCTTGTTCTTCAAGTTTCAATAAAGAATCAATATGTTTTTTTGGAATTACCAAAATATGAATTGGAGCAGCTGGATTAATATCTTTAAAAGCTAAAATCTCCTCATCTTCATAAACTTTTTCAGAAGGAATTTCACCTTTAATTATTTTACAAAAAATACAATCTTCCATTTTTTCTCACCACGAAGTGCTATTTTTTTGCAAGCACTCATCCTTTCTCTACAATTACATTATATTTTATCCTATATTATTCATTTAAATAGAGTAGCCTAAAAAAAGAAATTATGTAGTGCTTGGATTTATATATTAAAATGTAGTACAAGCGCGCAGTTTGGCGAGAATTGATAAAATTCACAAAATAAACAAATCAAATTCAAATATTTATTAATCCCTAAAGTTTATTTTGTATTTTATCAACTTCAAGCCAGTAAGCTTACGGAATTTAATATATAAATCCAAGCACTACATAATTTCTTTTTTTAGGCGGTTAGTTTAGCACAAAATAGCCTTAATTCTTCTTACACCAGCTGAACTAGCTTCTTCCTTCTTAATTTTAAATGTTCCCAATTCAGATGTATTAGCCACATGAGGTCCACCACAAATTTCTAGTGATACGTCTCCAATCTTATAAACTGTAACAATATCAGGATATCTTTCAATAAACTGACATTCAGCTCCCATTTTTACAGCTTCTTCTTTTGGCATTTCTAATCTTTCAACAGGAATTGCCATTTTTATATATTCATTAACTAAGTCTTCAGCCTGTTTCTTTTGCTCATCTGTCATTTTTTCATCTTGAGTAAAGTCAAATCTCATTCTTTCAGCTGTAATGTTACTTCCTCTTTGATGAACATGAGCACCTAAAACTACTTTTAATGCTGCATTTAGAAGATGTGTTGCTGTATGGTATTTTGTTTCCATTTCACCTGTTGATTGCAAACCACCTTTAAATTTTTGCTCAGAACCTGCTCTTGATTTAGCTTGGTGTTCTTCAAATTTTGCTTTAAATCCTTCCATATCTACTGTTAACCCTTGTTCTTTTGCAAGTTCTTCAGTAAGTTCAATTGGGAATCCATAAGTGTCATATAATTTAAATGCAATATCCTTATCAATTATATTATCACTAATATTTTTTGTAATTTTTTCAAATTCTCTTAAACCTTTTTCAAGTGTTCTATTGAATTTAATTTTTTCATTTTTTAATGCATCTAATATAAACTGTTCATTTCTTTCTAATTCTTTGTAATATACTTTGCATTCATTTATTACTAATTTAGCTAATTCTTGTTCCCAATCAGAATCAATTTGGATGTCAATTTGTTTAGCATATCTTATCATTCTTCTAATTAATCTTCTTAAAATATACCCTTGGTCTTTATTTGATGGCATTATTTTTGCATCATCACCTAAAATTATTACGACCGCTCTTATATGATCAGCAATAATCCTTATAAATCTTGTATATTTTTCATCATCATAATTTTTTCCAGAAACTTCTTCAATTTTTTCAATTATATCTTTCCAAATTGATGATTTATAGTTATCTGTTTTTCCTTCTAAAACAGCTGTAACTCTTTCTACACCCATTCCAGTATCAACATTTTTATTTTTTAGAGGTGTAAATGTTCCATCTGGATTGTGCATATATTGCATAAATACATTGTTCCAAATTTCAACCCAGTTTTCATTTTCAGGGTCAAATTTTTCAGGAACTTCTTCCTCGCTTCTCCAGTAAAAAATTTCAGTATCAGAACCGCAAGGTCCAGTTGCTTCCATATTTGGCCACCAATTATCATCTTCACCTAAAAATGCAATTCTTTCCTCTGGAATTCCTTGTTCCATCCAAAGTTTAGCTGCTTCATTATCAGCTGGAATCATATCATTTCCTCTAAATACTGTTACTGCCAATCTTTCTACTGGAATATTTAAATATTTTGTTAATAATTCAAAACTCCATTTTATTGAATCCTCTTTAAAATAATCTCCTAAAGACCAATTTCCAAGCATTTCAAAAAATGTATGATGTGTTTTATCTCCAACTTCATCTAAGTCATTTGTTCTAAAACATTTTTGAACATCTGTTAATCTAGTTCCTTCTGGATGTGGTTCTCCTTTTAAATATGGAACTAATGGTTGCATACCAGCTGTGTTAAATAATACTGTTGGATCATTTTCTGGTATTACTGGTGCACTTGGAATAACCTTATGTCCTTTACTTTCAAAAAATTTCAAATATGTATCTTTTAAATTTATGTTCTCCATTATATCTCCTTCTTTCAATGTCAATGCCACTAGGGACGGGGCAATTTGGCACAATTTTTAATCAAATTCTTTCATAATTATACATCAAAACTAAAGCTTTTGCAATACTAACACATTACTCTCTGTGCGCTGTTGGGAAACATTTTTAAAGTAATATATATAGGGGTTAAGTGCAACAGTATTTAAGAGTTTTTGCGAACTGCACACATCACATTCTAAATATTAGCACTACCAATCAAATGTGTATCACAACTTTCACTCACAATAACATCACAAATAGCATTCTCCAAATTATCACCTTTAGCTAAAACTTCAATATAATTAGTAGTATGTCCTTTGTAAAACTCTCCATCTTTCTCTTCAAATAATACCTCAACAGTTTTTCCAACATACTCAGAATTATACATTTTCTCATTTTCATCAGACAATTCTAAAAGTACCTTACTTCTTTGTTCTTTAATAGCACCATCAACCTGATTAGGCATAACAGCAGCTTTTGTTCCTTTTCTTTGAGAATATTTAAAAATATGCATTTTATAAAAAGCAATTCTTTTCAAAAAATCATAAGTCTTGCTAAATTCCTCATCTGTTTCGCCTGGAAATCCTACAATCACATCTGTTGTTAACGCTGCCTTTGGAAACGCTTTTCTTAGAAGCTTTGTACCATTTTCAAATTCGTCACAAGTATATCTTCTGTTCATTCTTTTTAATGTTTCATTACATCCACTTTGTAAAGATAGATGAAAATGATCACAAATTTTTTCTAATTTAGATAATCTGCTAACGAATTCATCTGTAATAATAGTAGGCTCAATTGAACCTAAACGTATTCGTTTCAATCCTTTAACCTTATTCAGCTCTTCTAATAAGTCAATCAAAGTAATCTCATAATTAAAATCTTTCCCATAAGAAGCAATATGAATTCCAGTTATAACAATTTCTTGAATACCATTATCCGCAATTTGTTCCACTTCAGCAACTATGTTTTCTAACTTTCTACTTCTAACTCGACCTCTTGCGTATGGAATAATACAATATGAGCAAAATCTATCACATCCATCTTGAATTTTTACTACAGCTCTTGTTTTCTCTGTGTATGTTGTTGTACCAAATTCAACATATTCCTTTTTGTGCATAACATCTGTTATTATTGCATTTTTTTCATTACAATAATTCTCAATAATTTCAACAATATCCTTTTTCTCATTGTTCCCAATTATCATATCTATATCGTCAATTTTTTCCAATTCTTCTTTTCCAACTTGTGCATAACATCCAGTTGCTACTAAAACCGCTTCTGGATTTATTTCTTTAACACGTCTTAACATTTGCCTAGATTTTCTATCTGCAATATTTGTTACTGTGCATGTATTTACTATGTAAATATCCGCAACGTCAGAGAATTCAACCACTTCATAACCTGATTTAATAAATTCTTGTGACATTGCATTTGTTTCATATTGATTTACTTTACACCCTAGTGAAACAAAAGCTACTTTTCCTTTCAATTTTTTACTCTCCTTTATTTGATATTTTGTTTTATACTTTATATATTAGTATCTATATTTACTTTATTAAATATCTCCTTAATAATATTGTTAACATTCTATATTATATCATACTTTTTGGTTGATTTCTAGTATGTTGGAAAATTTGTATGAGTTTTTTAAACTGGGGATTTCCTTAGATTTCAATATTTTTAGACA
>CAMEHU010000061.1 GCA_945917765.1 uncultured Lachnospiraceae bacterium
TACAGTGGTGTGAGAGGACACTGAATAAAATAATTATTCAGTTCCTACTCGATTGGAGGGGAATAATAAATGAATGTAAAAACTGGAATAGATATTATTGAAGTAAAAAGAATAAAACAAAGCATTGAAAAATATACTGATAGCTTTTTAAATAGGGTGTTTACAAATTCAGAGATTGAATACTGTGAAGCTAGAAAAACACAAAAATTTCAATCATATGCTGGTAGATTTGCCGCAAAAGAAGCAATTTTTAAAGCTGTTTCAGAAAAATTAGAAAATAAATTTTCGATTGAATGGAAAGATATAGAAATAATAAATGATGAAAATGGTAGACCTTTTGTTAATTTTTATGGTAAATTAAAAGAAATAATTGGAGATAATTATGAAATTGATGTTAGCATTTCTCATATTGGGGAATATGCTGTTGCAAGTGTGGTTTTTTTAATCGGGTTTTTAATCGGGGACGGAGAAAATTTTTTTAATCGGGGACGGAGAAAATTTTAAAAATTTAAAATTAGGGACAGATAAGAAGTGATTTTTGATTTTAGTTGACGGATTTTCGATAGAAATTTATGATTTTCAGGCTACTGCTCTAAAATCTGACTTTGCAAAAAAATGATTATAATTTTAAAAGTATTATAAATATAAAAATAACAAGTTGAAAATAGGAGGTTAAAAATGGAATTATTTGATAATCATGCTCATTATAATGATGAAAAATTTAATGAAGATAGAGATGAAATTATAAAAAAAATATATAAATCAGGTGTTACAAAATTTATGTGTGCGGGATATAGTTTAGAATCTTCAAAAAAAGCACTTGAAATTGCAGAAAACTATGATTTTATATACACTACTGCTGGAATTTCACCAAATGATATTCCGGGGAATATACAAGATGATGATTTAGAAGGAAAATCTGAACAGGAAATACAAGAGTTATTCACAAAAAGTATACAAATTGTGGATAATGAATTGCAAAAAATAGAAAATCTAGCTAAAAACAAAAAAGTAGTTGCAATTGGGGAAATAGGGTTAGATTATTATTGGAATAAAAATAATAAGGAAATTCAAAAGCAAGTTTTTATAAAGCAAATCGAATTAGCAAATAAATTAAATATGCCTATCGTAATTCATACAAGAGAAGCAATAATGGATACAATGGATATTTTAAAAAATGTAAAACCAACTATAAAACCGGGTGTTTTCCATTGTTGCCCACTAAATGTGGAATTAGTTAAAGAAGCATTAAAACTAGGGTTTTATATCTCATTTGCTGGACCTGTAACTTTTAAAAATTCAAAAAATGCTAGGGAAATAGTAGAAATGGTGCCTTTTGATAAAATTCTAATTGAAACAGATTCACCATATTTAGCACCTGAACCAGTTAGAGGCACTAGAAATGATTCAAGAAATGTGAGATATATTGCTGAAAAAATTGCTGAGTTTAAGAATGTTGATGTTGAATATGTCGCTAATGCATCTTATAAAAATGCGGTTAAGGTGTTTGGGATTTGAGACTCTTGGGGACGGTCTTTTTTTGTCTCAACAAAAAGCATCTCAAAAAACAACCTAAAAATTGTTTCAAAAGAGATTTTTCTTGAAGATGTGTCCCTAATTGTGCAAAATGCACAATTGGGACGCGTCCCCAACTGTGCAAATTTTTTTAAAAAAACTATTTTCAAAAAAATATCTTAATGATATAATAAAACCAACTTGAAAATATATCTAAAATTTATAATAAATTTTGTAATATATTTGTAATATTTGACCATGGACGAGCATATAATAAATTATGACGGATTTGACATATTCTTGCAAAAATGTTATAATTATAAATGTCTTAGTTAAAGGAGGGACAAATATCTTATGAAAAAAGATGATAAGGCTTCGATATCCTTGAAAAAGGTTATATCCGTAAGTATAGCACTTTTACTATTTATGGGAATAAGTGTTATGGCCGTAAATTCAAAAGTAAATAATGTTAAAATTATCCTTTCAGATGGATATGAAATGGAAGTTTTAACAACAAAAGAGAAAGTTTCAGATATACTAAATGATAATCATATTATCTTATTACCAGAAGAACAAGTAATACCTGGATTAGATAGTAATATATCAGATAATAAGACAATAAGAATAACAACTGACAATGATTTAACTGTTAAAGTAAGTGAAGAAGTAGTAGACTCAAGCGAAATAACAGCTGAAAAATTATTAGCAGAAAACTATGATAACATAGTTGAAAAAATAGTTGTTGAAGAAACTGCTATTCCATTTGAAACAGAGAAAAAAGATGTTTCAACAGGAAAAGGTGATAAAAAAGAAGTTATTACACAAAAAGGTGTAGATGGTGTTAAAAAGACTACTTATAAAGTAAAATACCAAAATGATCAAGAAATATCTAAAAATGAAATTTCTTCAGAAATTACAAAACAACCAATTACAAAAAAAGTAGAAATTAGAGATAATCAAGTTGTATCAAGAGCTATCGTAGAAAGAACTGCAGTACAAGGTTCAACAGAAGTTGCAGCAAATGCAGCTGCAAATGGAAACTCATTAGCAGCTAAAGTTGAAGGGAAAACACCTTCAGTAGTTACATTAAATGTATCTGCATATACTGCATCAACATGTGGTAAAGCATCAGGTTCTGCAGGATATGGTAGAACAGCATCTGGAGCATATGCATCAGCATGGTATACAGTTGCAGCTGGTAAAGGATACCCTTTTGGAACTATTATTTATATCCCATATTTCGCAAATATGCCAAATGGTGGATGGTTCGTAGTTCAAGATAGGGGTGGAGCGATAAGCAATGCCAAATTAGATATATATATGGCAACACTTAGTGAATGTAAAAATTTTGGTAGAAACAATCTTCAATGTTATGTATATGTTCCTTAATAATCATTAGGGATGTATGCAATAATTACGAAAAATAATAAAAACAAATAATAATTAAGACAGTAGAAACTTGAGAATATAAAGCTCAAGTTTCTTATTTTTTGATTTTTTAGGAAAAATATGTTAAAATAAATATTAATAATGGAAAAATAAAAAAGAATGGAAAAAAAATTAGGAGATGATGCAATGAAAAAAGAAAAAAGAGTTTGGACCAAATGGTTTTATTGGTTTACATTTGCCGTAGCAATAATAATTATATATAAAGTACTAGATAATTTTAACGATATTGGAAAATGGTTTTCAAATTTCATACACACAATTATGCCATTTGTACTAGGAATTATAATTGCATATATTTTATATATTCCTGCTAGGAGCTTGGAAAGATTACTTAGAAAGCCGAAAAAATTAGAATTCTTCACTAAAAGAGCTAGAGGTATATCTGTAATATTAATTTATATAATTACGATTTTGATTATTGTTTTAGTAATAAACTTTTTATTACCTATAATTTCAGCAAGTATTATCGATTTTGTAAATCATTTCCAAGATTATTATAATACTATAACAAATACTATTAGCGAATTACCAGATGATTCTATATTAAAAAGTGAAGCAGTTACAAATGTTGTAAGTCAAATAGGACAAATAGATATTGCTGAATATGTAAATATCGAAAAATTGACTTTATATGCTCAAGGAGCATTAAATATTGCAACAGGAATATTTAATTTCTTTGTTTCAATTATAGTTTCTGCATATATCTTATTAGAAAGAAAGCCAATATTAGATTTCCTTAGAAAAATATCAAATGCTGTATTTGAAAAAAATACTTGCAAAAATATTGCAAGGTATTTTAATAGAACAAATGAAATATTTTTAAAATTTTTAGCTAGTCAATTATTAGATGGAATTGTTGTAGGTATTTTAACTTCAGTTGCAATGAAATTTTTAGGAGTTAAATATGCTGTATTATTAGGTATTATGATAGGACTATTTAATTTGATTCCATATTTCGGAGCAATAATAGCAGTAATAATTTCAACAATAATAACTTTGATTACAGGAGGATTTTATCAAGCAATTTGGATGATAGTTATTGTTACAATATTGCAACAAATTGATGCTAATATAATAAATCCAAAGATTGTTGGAGAATCATTAAAAATTAGTCCGTTGTTGGTTATATTTGCAGTTACAATTGGTGGAGCATATTTTGGAATTTTAGGAATGTTTTTAGCAGTTCCTATTGCAGCAGTTTTAAAATTATTTATAAGTGATTTTATAGACTACAAAAATGCTAAAAAACAAGAATCCGTAGGAATAGAGTAAATTATTAATTAAATAAAAAAGCAATTTATGTATAAAATGTCATAAATTGCTTTTTTTTATTTTAAAAAATCTATTGCAATAAAAAAATAGTTATATTATAATTATTTTGAATAAAACAAATGAAAAGGAGAAACAAATTATGATGAGTAAAAAGAAGAGAATTGTAATAATTTCAGCAATTGTGGTAGCTTGTTTTATTATTATAGGCATTGTTTATGCATTTTTTTCAGATACTGTAACAAAACATAATAAATTTAAATTAGGTTCAGTAGATATTGAAGATATAAATCTTTCTATTAAACAAGAATTTTCAAGTCAAACTGCACATGCAATATTAGAACCAGGAGATATTGATACAGTATCATGGACAACAAAAAATAATGGTGCTTCAGCAGTTAAAACAAGACAAACACTTGAAATTTACTGGGAAGATGTTGATTTAGATGCTTCAAAACAAGTACTGTTTTTATATCCTGCTAATATGAAAAAAACAGAAATTTTAGCAGATTTTGCTAAAGGTACACAAGCACAATATCAAATTAAAACACAAGCTGTTACAAGAGAAGTAGAAGGAAAAACACAAAAAGGTATCAAATATGAATTCCTTGGAGATACATTAAATGGAACAGATGGAAAAGATGTTGCAAGTGAAGCTAATTATAATTCAACTACAGAAGGAATTATTGATTCTGAAATAACAACAGATGATACAAAGAAAAAAGAAGATGATGTAGCATTCAGAGTATTAGTTAATCCAAATTTAAGTTATTTGTATCAAAAGAAACCAATTTACGTAAAAATAACTACAGAAGGTATGCAATATCTTGAAGGTATGCAATATCAAGAGGGGCAATGGGTTGTTGTTGACACACAAGAAATTCCATAGTTAAATTGGAAAGAAACAATTAGGATATAAAATATAAAAAATTAATAATTTAAAATGTACAAAAGAAAGGAAGGGAAAAAATGAATAAAAAAGTTGATAATTCAGAAAATGCAACAAAAAGAATATCTAGCAGAACTATAAAACTAATAATTATAGGTATTTTAATTGCCATATTAGCGATATTAGTTCCAGTGGGATACTCATTATTTTCTGATACTGATAATAAAGATACTAATGCAAGATTGGGTGAAATTGAAGTTGAGCTTATAGAAGACTGGCCAAAACCAGGTGATGAATATACACCACCAACTGATCCAGAAAATCCAAATCCAGTTCCTGAAACATACAATGAATATGGTATAAAAAAATATTCAAAACAAATTCATGGACATTCAAAAGCTGAGTTAGATTCTTATGTACGTGTAAGATGTATTCCAATCATAGAGTATAAAAATCCAAGTACTGAAGAATGGATTACTGTTCCAGTTACTCAAGATAATATTATTGTAAATATTACAGGTGATACTTGGGTTAATGAAGGTAATTACTGGTATTATACAAAAGTTTTAAAAGAAAATGAAAATACTGATAATATGAATATTTCTTGGGAAGTTGCTCAAGTACCAAGTGAGATAGCAGAATATCCTATTAGAACAAATGTAAAAGTTTTATTAGAGTATTCTCAAGCTAGTAATGATGCATGGAAAAATATTTTCCAAATAAATGAATTACCTGAAGGTGTTGAAGAATATCAAGAATAGTTTAGTATTCTTGAGTAATTATAAAAAACAGATTTACCAAAAAAACGAAAGTTTAACTTTGGAGAATCTGTTTTTTTTATGGTAAAAATATAAATTATTACTGTAAAAAATTTGAAAAAATTGAAAAATTTGTCAAATTTAAATTTTTGTGTTATAATATATGCAAGGTGTTCTTATACACTTGCACATTGAAAAATTATTATCAATTAAAGGAGGAATCTAGTATGATGAAGAAGTTCCGGACAATGGTTGCAACAATAGGCAGCATTCTCGTATGTTGTTCTACCATCTGTGTTGCTATAGGCAAAGCAAGCACAGACAATGTTGTTTCCAAAAAATCAGAGGCAAATGCCAAGGCATCTATAACCATATGGGGAGATGCAAACTGTGATAAGGATATTTTAATTTCTGATCCAGTTCTGATTATGCAGGCAATCGCAAATCCAGACAAGTACGCCCTTGGAAAAGAGAACGGCATTACTAAGCAGGGTATTGTTAATGCAGATGTTTTCGAACATGGAGATGGACTTACCAATGCTGATGCTCTCTCTATACAGAAGTTCTTAAAGAAAAATATCTCTGAGCTTCCTGAATCCTATATGGAGGGCATGCTGACAACAACCAAGACAACTAAGGCAACGACAAGCACATCGAAGCCGACAACGACAACAACCACGACAACTAAGGCAACGACAAGCACATCGAAGCCGACAACGACAACAACCACGACAACCAAGG
>CAMEHU010000062.1 GCA_945917765.1 uncultured Lachnospiraceae bacterium
ACGTCTTTCTCTCAAATTCCAACGCCAGCAAACGAACGGAGAATTAATGATATTTTTATAGATTACATAATTTAAACTTTTGGCGGCTAAAACCAAAGTATAAAACAGTCATATAACCTTAAAAAAACACATATAATTAACAAATTGGAGATGATTAAAAAAATGAGCAAAATTCAAAAAATGACAAAAAAGGCCAAAAAAAGAAAAGACAAATTCAAACTAAGTAATTATGAAAAAAAAGGAATACTAACTGGTAAAAAAAGAATGAGAAACTCTATTATCATAGTATTTTTAGTAATGACGCTATTAGCTGTAAGAATAGGCTGGATTCAATTTATAGATGGAGATAAATTAAAATATATGGCATATGTTCAGCATACTTTAGATAGAAAAATAAACCCCAAAAGAGGTACAATTTATGATGCAACAGGAGAAAAAGCACTAGCAGTAAGTGCAACAGTTAGAACAATAACAGTTAATCCTGTAAATATAAAAAAAGAGGATAAAGAAAAAGTTGCAAAAGCTTTATCAGATATATTTAATGTTGATTATGAAAAAACATTGAAAAAGGTTTCAAGAAGAAGCTCTATTGAGACAATAGCAAAAAAAGTTGAAAAAGAGCAAGCTGACGAATTAATGAAATGGATGGAGGAAAATGGTATTTTAACAGGCATAAATGTTGACGAAGATACAAAAAGATATTATCCATATAACAATTTAGCATCCCAAATTATAGGCTTTTGTGGTAGTGATAATCAAGGACTAAATGGAATTGAAGCTGTTTATGATACTATTTTAAAAGGAAATACTGGAAAAATCATAAAAATTGCAGATGCTAAAGGAAACACTATTTTAAAAGAAGGCGAAGATTATGAATCTGCAATAGATGGAAATGATTTAGTTTTAACTATAGATGCGACTATACAAGGAATTGCTGAAAAGTACTTAGCAGAGGCTTGCATAGATAATAATTGTACAGATGGTGGTAGTATAATAGTTATGAATCCAAATAATGGAGATATTTTAGCAATGGCAGGATATCCAAATTATAATTTAAACGAACCATTCATACCAAGTGATGAAGAAATTAAGCAAAATTGGGATAGTTATACACAAGAGGAAAAATCCAATATTTTACAACAAATGTGGAGAAATAGAGCAATTTCAGATGGATATGAACCTGGATCAACTTTCAAATTAATTACAGCATCTGCTGCATTAGAAGAAGGAATTACAGATACAGATAATAAAGGTGAGTTTAATTGTAGTGGCTCAATAGAAATTGCAGGTGTAAGAATTAAATGTTGGAGGTATTATAGACCACATGGAGCTCAAAGTTTAAGGGAAGCACTAATGAATTCATGTAATCCTGTTTTCATTTCTATTGGTCAGAAATTAGGTGTTCATACATATTATTCTTATTTAGAAAAGTTTGGATATTTAGGAAAAACAGGAATAGATTTACCAGGTGAAGCAGGAAGTATTTTCTTGCCTGAGAATAAAGTAGGCCCTGTAGAATTACGGAACAATTGCATTTGGTCAAAGATTTGAAGTAACACCTATTCAAATGGCAACAGCTGTTTCAACTATTGCAAATGGCGGGACATATATTAAACCTAGAATTGTAAAAAAAGTTATTGATAGTCAAACTGGAGAAATAAAGGAGATAGAGCCTGAAAAAAGAGAACAAATAATTTCTAAAGAGACTTCACAAAAAGTTTTAAGCATGATGGAAAGTGTTGTTAGTGAAGGTACAGGAAAAAATGCACAGGTAAAGGGATATTCAATTGGCGGAAAAACAGGAACTTCAGAAGATGGGGTTAATACAAATAAATATGTTGCATCATTTGTAGGGGTTACACCAATTTCAAATCCACAGTTGGTTGTTTTAGTGGTTTTATATAATCCAACTGGTGAAGGGGGCCATGGAGGAGGTGGTGTGGCAGCACCAGTTGCTTCAAAAGTTTTAGCCGAGGCTTTGCCATATTTAGAGGTTCTACAAGATAATGTAACACAAGACGATGTAAAAATGATGGTTGAAGTTCCTAATGTGGTTGGAATGAATTATAAAGAAGCCAAAAAAGTATTACAAGATATTGGTTTAGAAATTGTTTTAAGAAATGAAATTGATGAAAAAAGTGTACCTGAAGATTTTACAGTTTCAAGTCAAGTTCCAAGTTGTGGGGTGCAGGTTTTAGAAGGCGGAAAGATTATTGTTGAATAAGTCGCGTTGTTTGAGAGTTCGCTCTACCCTTAGAATTATGTAATGTTAAAAAATATGATTAATACTTCGTTAGTTTGCTGGCGAGGGGGGGTGGAAGATGGGAGTTTTTAGATGAAGATAGGCTGTAAATTAATGGAAATTTGGTCTTGCTAAATTGAACAAATAGAGATATAATAGAAAAAAATTATAATTGGAGGTTTTTTATGGAATTAAAAAACATTTTATCAGGTTTAGAAGGATTAAAAGTTAAAGGTAACTTAATTATAGATATTACAAATGTTGAAAGTGATTCAAGGAAAATTAAGGAAAATGGCTTATTTGTAGCAATTAAAGGATTTGATACAGATGGGCATGAATATATAAAAGAAGCAATAAAAAAAGGTGCTGTAGCAGTTATTGCAAGCATTGATATTGATAAAAAACTATTAAAAGAAATAATGGATAAAGTAACTATTATCATTGCACCAGATACAAGATATGCTCTTGCTATTTGTGCATGTAATTTTTATGATAATCCATCAAGAAAGTTTAAACTTGTTGGAATAACAGGTACTAAAGGAAAAACAACAACAACATTTATGGTAAAAAGAATTTTAGAAAAAGCAGGAAAAAAAGTTGGGTTAGTTGGAACTATTGCAACATATATTGGTGATAAGAAGTTAGAAGATAGCGATAGAACAACTCCTGAAAGTATAAAATTACAAGAAATTTTTAGTAAAATGGTTGAAGCTAAATGTGAAGTTGTAATAATGGAGGTATCATCACAAAGTTTAAAATTAAATAGAGTAGCAGGTTGCGATTTTGATATAGGAGTTTTCACAAATTTCTCAGAAGACCATATTAGTCCAAAAGAGCATCCTGATATGAAGGATTATTTTGAGTCAAAACTTAAATTATTTGATATGTGTAAAACATGCTTTGTTAATGCCGATGATTTACAAACTTCAAAAATTCCAAAGTTATTGCCAGAAAAAGACATTTCAACTTATGGAATAGATAATTATTGTAATTTGTTAGCAAAAGATATTACTATTACAAATTCTGCAGTTGATTTTAAAGTTAAAATTGGAACAAGAAACGAAAGAATTAAAACAGATATTCCAGGTAGATTTAGTGTTTATAATGCCCTAGCTGCTATTGCTATTACAACAAAATTAGGTTGTGGTGCAGAAGAAATCAAAGAAGCTTTATTAGATTTAAAAGTTCCTGGTAGAAGTGAATTAGTTGAGAACTCAAAAGGTTTATCAATTATGATTGATTATGCTCATTCTCCAGAGAGTTTAGAAAATATTTTATCAGCAACTAAATCATATACAAAAGGTAGAGTTATTAGTTTATTTGGATGTGGTGGTGACAGAGATTCTGGCAAACGACCTTTGATGGGAGAAATCTCAGGAAAAATTGCGGATTTCACAATTATTACATCTGATAATCCAAGAACTGAAGATCCAACTGAAATTGTAAAACAAATTGAAGTTGGTATGAAAAAGACAAAAGGAAAATATATTTGTATTGTAGATAGAATTGAAGCAATAAAATATGCAATAAAAATGGCTAATAAAAATGATATTATTATACTTGCAGGAAAAGGTCATGAACCATACCAAGAAATTAATGGTGTTAAACATGCTTTTGATGAAAGAATTATTGTTAATGATATAATAAGTGGTAAATTGTAAAATACCCTTTATTTAAGTTATACAGAAATGCTAAATAATGGGTTTTGTAAAGTATGTGGTATTGAAAAATATACAGAAAAAATATAGAAGTGAAAATAGATGGAAATAAAAAATAGATGGAATCTAAAAAATATGTAGAATTAAAAGGAGGAAAATTCAAAAGATGGAATTACAAATTAAGGTAGTGTTATTAGCATTTACAGTAAGTGTTTTATCAGCATTAATAATAATACCTATATTAAGAAAACTAAAAGTTGGTCAAATAGAAAGAGATGACGGACCTAAGTCACATTTAAAAAAACAAGGAACTCCCACAATGGGAGGAATAATAATGGCAATTACAATTGCAATATGTACAGCAATTTTATGTTTTATATTTAACAGTGGAGTAGAAAAAGAAATTGTTATGAAAATATTACCACTTTCGTTTGTGTCGGTAGGATTTGGATTAGTAGGTTTTGTTGATGATTTCAAAAAACTTGTGTTAAAAAATACAAAAGGTTTAAAACCATTATACAAAATGTTAGGATTATTAATTGTAGCAGTTGGATTTGTATTATACTTATTAAAAGTTTGCAATATTGGGACAGATACATATATACCAATAATAAAACAATATATTAATTTACCTATATGGTTATATATCCCATTTGCAATTTTTGTTTTACTAGGAACAACAAATGCAGTAAATTTAACAGATGGAATTGACGGGTTATCAACAAGTGTAACAACAATCATTTTAACAGCATTAACAGCAATAAGTATGATTTTTGATGTAAAAGAAGTTGCAATAATAGGATGTATTTTAATTGGAGCATGTTTAGGATTCTTATTATTCAATTTACATCCAGCAAAAGTTTTTATGGGTGACACAGGATCTTTGCTTTTAGGAGGAGCAATAGCTGGAATTGCATTATATTTAAAAATGCCATTTATTTTAGTGATTTTAGCATTAATTCCAATAATTGAAACATTATCTGTAATGTTACAAGTAATGTATTACAAAAAAACAGGAAAAAGGATTTTTAAAATGGCTCCAATTCATCACCATTTTGAATTAAGTGGATGGAATGAGAATAAAATTGTTTCAGTATTTAGTATAGTTACATTAGGACTTTCAATTTTGGCTATTTTTGTAGTATAAAAAGATATGTCTAAATTATAAAGGAGACACAAATGGGAAAAAGGATAAAAAAAGTTTCTAATTTTGTGAATAATCAATTTGATTTTGTATTATGTATTACAGTTTTGGTGTTACTTGCAATGGGAATAATAATGATCCTTTCGGCAAGTGCACCATCTGCATTATCAACAACAGGAAATAGTTATACATATGTAAAAAAACAATTTGCATTTGCAATTGTTGGATTAGTATTGATGTTCATACTTTCAAAAATCGATTATAGATTTTATAAAAAATATTATTGGCCTATTTATTTTGCCTCTTGGTTAGTATTATTATTGGTACTTGTTCCAGGAATAGGTCATTCAGTTAAAGGGGCTACAAGATGGGTAAATCTTGGATTTACCCAATTTCAACCTTCAGAGTTAACAAAAATTGGTTTAATAATTTTTTATGCAGGATATTTAGCAGATCACAAATCAGAATTAACTGATTTTGTAAAAGGTTTTGTTAAACCATTATGTTTTGTAATACCACCAATAGCAATCTTATTTTTGGTTCAAAACCATCTTAGCGTTTCATTAATTATAATCATTATTACAATTTCAATGATGGTAATGGCAGGCTGTAGATTAAAATATTTTGGAGCTTCAGGAGGGGTTGGATTATTAGGAATTGGTTCAATAGTTGGAGTTATACAAATGTCTGGAAAAGGTGGATTTAGATTAGACAGAATTGCAACATATTTTAATCCATGGGCTGATGCTCAAGGAACAGGATATCAAATGGTTCAGAGTTTATATGCAATAGGCTCAGGTGGCTTTTTTGGAGTGGGATTAGGTGAAAGCAAACAAAAATATTTATATATTCCAGAACCACACAATGATTTCATATTTGCTATTTTAGCTGAAGAATTAGGATTTCTTGGATGTTTATTTATAATAATGCTTTTTGCAATTTTTATATGGAGAGGGATTCTTGTTGCAATGAAAGCTCCAGATGTATTTGGAAGTTTAATGGCAATAGGAATTACTACATTAATAGGTGCACAAGCAATAATAAATATAGCAGTTGTAACAGCTTCAATCCCAACAACTGGAATGGCTTTACCATTTTTTAGTTATGGAGGAACAGCATTACTAATTTTACTATGTAATGTGGGAATTTTATTAAATATATCAAGAGCAGGTTCAAAGGTTTGATCAATTGGGGACGTGTCCCGGCTGTGCATTTTGCACAATTGGGGACATATC
>CAMEHU010000063.1 GCA_945917765.1 uncultured Lachnospiraceae bacterium
ATCAGGCACTGTATGGGACTTTCACCCACAAGTTGTTGCCCATGCTGGGCACACTCTAAAAAAAGTGGACAAATGTCCACTTTCTTTTTTTACTTAACAAACAAACTAACTAAATATCCAATATAAAGAATAATATAAATCAATCCATTTCCCCTGCTCATCTTATTTTTAGGTGGAATAATTGGGAACAATGATAATATCAACGTACCTCCTATCAAGAATATCATATCAATATTATAGCTTGTATTATAAACAATTGGCTTAATCATTGCAGAAACACCAATAATCAATAACATATTAAAAATATTAGAACCTAAAATATTTCCAATAGCAATATCACTCTTACCTTTAATTGCAGCAGAAACACTTGTAACTAACTCAGGTAAACTTGTCCCAACTGCCAAAATTGTAACACTAATTAACTTCTCACTTAATCCAAAATGTTTAGCAATTTCAACTGCATTATTAACAGTTAAATCTCCACCAATTTTCAAGAAAACAGCTCCTAAAAGCAAGAAAATAACATCTTTTACTGTTGACTTACTTAATTTTGCTTTATCATCAACATTGTCATCATCTTCTTCTTTATCGAACTCTTCACCCTTTTTAGCCATAAAGATTGTATAACCAATAAATAAAACAAATAATACAATTAAAATACCGGCATCAAATCTTGTTACATCATGGCCTAAATTACAAATTACAACAAACAATAATGAAATAATTAGACACATCGGAATTTCAATTAATCTAGTTTCTCTTTTAAATTTAATTGACCTAATTACTGATGACAATCCTAAAATCAACAACAAATTCGCTATATTACTTCCAATTATATTCCCCATTGCCATATCTGGATATCCATCTATCGCAGATGTAATACTTACAAACAATTCTGGCATTGATGTTCCAATTGATACAATAGTTAACCCAATTATTATTTCAGGAATATGAAATTTCTTAGCTATATTACTTGCACCTTCAACTAAAAAATCCGCTCCCTTAATTAACAAAACAAATCCTAATATTATTAAGCAAACCCAAATTATCATTACACTTACCTCTCTCCTTTAAAATAAAATAAATCCTAAAACTATTAACACAGCCCAAATTATCATTATCATTTTCCTCTCTTTTAATCATCTATTAAAATAATAAATACAACTTTTATACAAAACACTATCTTAAAAATTATACCTTCATTCTTCAAAAAACTCCCGTCTTCAGAGTAGCTAAAACAGGAGATTTAAGTAAGGCTTGGTGGGATATATATTAATTAAAAAATGTGGCTTAAGTGGGGACCGACTAGCTACAGAGAGTTATAATTCCCCAGACCACCACAACACCAAAATCGTTTTCTTAACGAGCTCACAATAACACATCAATCCGACTCTCACTCTCAGGAATTATTACTCTCTGTGCGCTGTTGGGAAACATTTTTTAATTAATATATATCCCACCAAGCCTTACTTAAATCTCTTGTTTTAGCGGTTTTTTTAAAACCCACGCACAAGCTTCTTAAACAAATCTCCTCTTTCCTTAAAATTCTTAAAGAAACCATAACTAGAAGCTGCCGGAGACAACAAACAAACAGTCCCCTTTTTAGTTAATTGCTTAGCAAAACTAACTGCTTCTTCCATATCATGAACAATATACTTCTCCATATTTTCATTAACAACCATATCCGCAATTTTCCACCCAGTATCAGGAAGACAAATCAAATGCTCAATATCAGTTTTTCCTAAAAAATCAGCAAATTCAGTATAATCAATCCCTCTATCTTTACCTCCAATTATTAAAGTATTAACATTTTTCAAAGTTTCAACTCCATTAATTGTAGAAGCTGGAATAGTAGCAATTGAATCATTATAATATTTAACACCATCAATTTCTCCAACAAATTCCATTCTATGTTCTAATGGTGCGAAATTATATATATCTTCATTTGCTTTTTTTAAATCTAAATTCATTATTTTAGCAACTGTAATCGCAAACATAATATTATTAAAATTATGATCTCCTAAAATTTGTCTAGCCTCTGAATCAGTATAAAAAACATCTCCGGCTTCATCAACTGCAGTATTATCTTTTTTTATAATCAATCTATCATTTTGATTTACTTTTCTATTACCTTCAAGACTTATCTCAAAAACATTTTGCTTTAAATTACCCATTTTTTTAACATGTTCTCTTAGACATTCATTATCAATACTATATAAGAAGTAATCGTTTTCTTTTTGATATTTGCATATATTTAATTTAGCATTTATATAATGTTCATAAGATTTATAATGGTCTAAATGCTCCTCAAACAAGTTAAGCAAAATTGCAATATTAGGTGCTACTTGAACAAACTCTAATTGATGTGATGATAATTCTAACACAACAATAGATTTTTCAGTTAATTTATCAATTTCATCAAATAAAGGCACACCAATATTTCCCAATAAATGAACATCTTCACATTGCTTACTAATAATGTGATAAATTAACGAACTTGTAGTACTTTTTCCCTTTGTTCCTGTAACTCCAATTGTAAAAACATCAACAAATTCTAAGAATAACTCTATTTGTGATTTAATTTTATCTATAAATTTTGATGTATCAATATCTTTAAAAGATAATCCTGGAGTTTTCATTATAACATCGTATTTTTCCAAATCTTTTAAATACTCATCTTGTGAAATAATTGTTACATTACTGTCTCTTAGAACCTCTTCATATTTACCATACACATCAGAATTAGCATCTGATATATACACCATTTGGTTTGGAAGGTGTCTTCTAATTAATTTATATGTAGAATACCCCTCCATTCCAAATCCTAATATTAATATTTTTTTATTTTCTAAATATTTAATCAAATTATTAATCATTAAAAATCTCTTCTTTCAATATTTTAGTTTGTTCTTCTGTCAAATTATTTTCAGGATAATAATTTTTAGTCAAATCATTTTCTAAATTACTTAATTTAAAATTATCTTTATAATATTTCAATAAATATGGTAAATTAGTTGTTTTTTGACTTTCGACATTTGAAATAGTTTTGCTTAATGCAAAGCATACCTCTTCATATGTTCCAACACATTCAAACGGCTTAGTTTCCCCATTTCCTGTTAGTTCTACAAATGTTGTTAACAAATCTTCTCTTTCAAATAAATCTTCTCCAAAAATTTTAACCAGTTTTTCCTTATATAAAAACGGGCTTAAAATTGTGTAAACAAATAAACATTTAGGACAATTGCAACACCATTTCCATTTTTCACCTTTACTTCCTACATTACAGCTTTTAAAAATTGGATGATATTTTTCAAATTTAGAAAAAGCCATTGCAATTTGTAGTTCATTTAAAGGTCTTAAAAAGCTGAAATACTCAGTATTTCTTTTTAAAAACTTATTTGAGTAATATCTAAAATCATTTTCAAATTCTACACTTTTTGAATATTGGTGATTAATTTTTTCACCTTCAACATTTGATTCATTTGCACTTGATTCATTTGATAATGCAATATATTTTTTCCCTATAATATCTGCAATAAAATATGATAAAAATGCAAGCATTGATGAAAATGGCGTGTGACCATTTATATAGCCTTGTTTATTTAAATCTAATAAATTTGTATCAATTCTTCTTATTACTTTTACAATTCTATCAGCACCATAACCTGCAGTTTCTGCGCATCCAAGTGTTACTGGTTTTGGATTAACAATTAAACAATAATTATCTTCCTCTTTTTTTAGGCATTCTAAAGTAACACAAGAATCTTTTCCTCCGCCTATTGGAATTAAATATCCATTATTATCTGTATTTATAGTATCTTCGTAAATAACATCACTTTCACATTTTATATTCATAAAATCCTCTATGCTAATTTTGATGCCATTTGTGAAAAATAATTCACCTAAACCATAATAATACAATTTCTTAAACCAGTTAATTTGCTCATCATTGATATATCCTGCTCGTATAATAACATTTGGTGAACATGTTGATTTCCAATAACTAATTAGTTCAATCAATCCCATATGAAAAACTGCATTTTTAGAGTTTTCTATCAATTTATCATCTATTTTAATATCTAAATTACTTTTTAAAATTCGTAATTCTGGTTCAAATGTTGTTAAATTTTCAATTATAAATTTAAATTTAATAATAATTTCTTCTTCAGAATTTTCAACTGAAAAACTATCATAAATAAAAGTATTATACTTTTCTCTTAAGTCTTTAAATTTAAACGAATTATCTAGCATTTTTACACGCCTCCATTTCTTATTAATTTTACCATAAAATAGGCTTGTTTTACAATAGTAAATTGCTATTTTTCACAAACACCTGTTGCAGTTTAATACTTTTGTCTTTTGAGTAGCCCAAACGCTTGAATTATGTAGCTTTTGAAATTATATTAATACGCAGGTGGAGTGCGCTAGTAAAAGCGCCCCCACCTGCAACCTTCCTCCCAAACTCCAACGCCAGCAAACGAACGGAGTATTAATGATATTTTCAAAAGCTATATAATTCAAGCGTTTGGGCGGATTGTTTTGTTCAAAAGTGTTAAACAGTAACAAACTCCTTTATGCAATAAAAAAAGTATAATGCTTTCAAAATTGTATGTTATACCTGCTTTTTAATCTTTAAAATCTAGTTTTATAATTTGCTCCCATGGTAAATCCTTTTTACCAAAATGTCCATAATTAGTAGTTTTAGTAAATATAGGTTTTTCCAAATCTAATGTATTAATAATCCCTCTTGGTGTAAGATCAAAATTATTTTCAATTATTCTAACTATTTCATCATCTGAAACTGTTCCTGTTCCAAATGTATCAACAAAAATAGAAACTGGTTTAGCAACACCTATAGCATATGAAATTTGAATTTCACATTTATGAGCTAATCCATTAGCAACTATATTTTTAGCAATAAATCTAGCCATATATGAACCTGATCTATCAACTTTTGTAGAATCTTTTCCAGAAAAAGCTCCTCCACCATGACGACTATATCCTCCATAAGTATCTACAATTATCTTTCTTCCAGTTAGACCTGTATCCCCCAAAGGTCCTCCTATTACAAATCTTCCTGTAGGATTAATAAAATATTTTGTATTCTCATCTAATAAATTTGCATCAATAATTTTATTTATAACTTTTTCTTTAATATCTTTTTTCAAAACCTCTAAATCAACATTTTCTTCATGTTGTGTAGAAACAACAATAGTGTCAATTCTTACTGGTTTATCATTTTCATATTCAACAGTAACTTGAACTTTTCCATCAGGTCTTAAATATGAAATCTCTCCACTTTTTCTTACATCTGTTAATCTCTTTGCTAACCTGTGAGCTAAATATATCGGCATTGGTAAAAATGCATCTGTTTCGTCTGTTGCAAAACCAAACACCATTCCTTGGTCTCCTGCACCTTCAGATTCAGTAACATTAGATGCAATAGAATTAGAAATCAAATTATTTTTTTCATCAACACTAATAGCTTTACTTTCATAAGACTTATCAACACCTAATGCAATATCTGCAGATTGTTTTGAAATATTAATAATAACATTACATTTTTCATAACTAATATCTGTTTTTTCATCTGTATATCCAATTTCCTTTATAGTATCTCTAACAACTTTTTCAATATCAACAGTGGCGTTTGAAGTAATCTCACCTGTTACTAAAACTAAATTTTTCCCGCAAACAGTCTCACATGCCACCCTTGATTTTGAATCTTGTTTTAAATAAGCATCAAGAACATTGTCTGATATGTAATCACATAATTTATCTGGATGCCCTTCTGTTACACTCTCTGATGTAAATAATTTTTTCATAATACATTCCTCCCTTTTTAGAACATTTTTTGTTTTTATTATGTCCTATTTTATATTAATTACATATATTATTTAACTAAAAAAACCTTTGCTTTATAGCAAAGGTTTAATCTATCTACAGGTAAAATCATCACCCAAAGCTATAAATGCTTTGTCGGTATTAGCACCTTGCATTTTAGCAGGTTGCTGTGGAGTCATAAAGCCGAATCTCTCGTCCACTCTGGATAATATATATAATTTGCTAATACTATACAACATATTTTAAAAAAAGTCAATACTAAAAAAACGAGGGATAGTGTCAATATCTTTCGGGAAAATATTCAAAAAAATATACATAATCCTCAAA
>CAMEHU010000064.1 GCA_945917765.1 uncultured Lachnospiraceae bacterium
CCGTCCTTCTATTATGTACGATTTCATTTTTTTCACCCTTTCTATAATTTATTATGATATATATTATGTATATTTACCTAAAAAGTGAAAATAAAATTATTTTAAAAAATCACATATAGTTCACACAATGGACACAATTAATTGATATATTATATTCAAGTTAGTAACAAATACTCCAGTTACTAACATTTAAATAAAACATCCCCTTTTATTTTCGTTGAAAGCAACCATTATGGTTGCTTTTTTAATCTTTCAAACTAAAGCTATTTTAAAGATTCAATTAACATACTATAATACTCAAATTTTTCATTATAAAAGTTTAGGACTTCTGAAGAGTATCATACTTAAAAAATATATAAATATTCATATAAAAAAGATTCGATATATTCAATATACCGAATCTTTTTTATTAAAATTATTAATTATTTTTAATTATTTCTATAAAGATATCTTTGTGGATTTACTGGCTTACCATTAATCCTTACTTCTAAATGCAAATGATTACCTGTTGAATTACCTGTTGAGCCAACTAATGCAATTTTTTGACCTGAAGTAACTTTTTGACCAACACTTGCTAAAATTTTGCTACAATGTGCATAATATGTTTCAACACCATTTCCATGTGATATTATAACTAAATTTCCATATGTTCCCATTGGAGATGCATGTGTTACAACACCATCTGTTACTGCAAGTATTGGAGTTCCATTTGGTGCACTAATATCTAACCCTGTATGTGCTCCTGAACGAACATTTTCAATCGCAGCAAATCTTGATGTTATTCTTCCTTGAACAGGAGTTGTTGCAAGATAAATTCCATTAACTGTCTTGTTTTCTTTATCTATATATTCATCAACAGATTGTTCCATTTCCTGTTTTGCTAGAACTATATCTGTTGTTTCTTCTATTTTTTTGGCATCATCTACATTTACAGTATAATACTCATTTATTCCTATATTTAAATCTAAATTTCCCTTATGTTCTTCCTTTATTTCCGTAACTAATTGCTCAGCTTCTTCTAAAGTGTTAAGATATCCTTTTACATCATTATTAAAAGTTACTGCATAATATTTATAAGTGATTTCTGCATTTTCTTTTAAAGATGTTAAAATTTCATTTTCATTTGTTGTTTGTGTTCTGTTTACAAATTGTAATTTATATTGTGGAAATTGCTTCATTGTTACAAAAGCAACATTTCCATTATGAGCTAAAATCTCATCATTTATTCTAGATTCTAAATTTACTTTGTTATCAACATATCCTACTATTTCACCAGAAATAGTAACTGCATAAACTGGTTTGAATTTGAATAATACTATTCCAATAATAATTGCTAATAATATAAAAAATACACTTATACACTTAACTGATTTTCTTGTATGATATATTATTCTTTTCTTTAAAATATAAGTCACCTTCCTTTGTTTTTAGCAAGCTTTTGTTATTATAACATATATTTTCTCCAAATGCAAATTTTGTAAACTAGTAATTTTTTACAGGTGTTTAAAATTTGGGTTGTTTTTTTGCTGAAACAAAACAAGACCTTCCCAAATGTTTCATTTAATTCCCATAAAAATAATCCATTATTCCATTGTAAATTCCCCACGCTAGTTTATCTTGGTATTCGTTATCTAATAGGCTTTTTTCTTCTTCCGGATTAGATAAAAATCCACATTCTACTATGGTTGCTGGTATTTCTACATGTTTCATAATGTATATGTTATTAATCTTCATTGCGACTCTTTTGTTTTCTTTTTGGATTGAATCATTCAAATTAGATTGAATACTTTTAGCCAGGTTTATACTTTTTTCATTTCCTTCTTGATAAAATGTTTGCCATCCTGAATATTGTTGCTGTGGTATTTTATTTAAGTGTATTGAAACAAATATGTCTGCTGAACTTTCGTTTCCAATTTTGACTCTGTTATGTATGTCTGATATTTTCTTTTGTCTTAAAGTTTTACTATCTAAATCGTAAATTGCATTTTCATCTGAACGAGTTAGAATAACTGTTGCACCACTTTGTTCAAGTAGGTTTTGGACTTTTAATGCTATTTTCAAATTCGTTTCCGCTTCTGTTGTTCCGGTTGCTACTTTGAGCTCCGCTCATCTGGGACTCCGATGTCCTGCGTCTAACACTATTACTTTATTTGATACCGGAAGATTAACTGTTGCAACTATTTTGGGTTTTGTAAATGCTGATTTTAGTGAAATTGTTGTTAGTGATAAACATAGTAAACTTCCTATTAAAATTAATCTTTTTTTATGTAACACTATCATATAAAAAACACCTCATATTATAATTATATGAGATGTTTTTGTTATTTATTCATCTATAACTCTACATTTTACAACTAATCTAGTTTTTCCACCACCGCTACATGTAATTAAAGTTGCTTCTTTTCTATTATTTGTTAATTGACTAGTACATGCAACATCAGTTGGTTCTACAATGTATTTATCATACACAGTATATATTAAAGTTTGACCTGTTTTATCTGTTATCTCTACAGTATCACCATTTTGAATCTTATATAATTTTCCAAAGAAAATATCTTTTCCATCATAATTATGACCTACTACACAATAATTTCCTATTTCATTAGGTTCACAACCCCAAAATTTGTTTAATGAGATTTTCAATAATTCATTTGAAGTATTTGATAATACTGGATATCTTATATCCAATGAAGGAATATTTAAAATCGAATCAATTCTATATTCTTCACCATTATCAGCTTTATAAACAGTATTAAATTCTTCTAAAATTTTGGTTTCTTTTTCAATTGGAATCTCTTCTGCACGTTCATTAAGAGAAACCACTATTATTTCATCATCAGCAACTGTTGTGTCTGGTAAAACTTTATCAAAAGTCTCTAAAATATCTTTTGATTTTCGTTCACCTTTATATTGATCATGCTGAGTCACAACAAATATTACTAGTAAAACTATAACAACTATAATAGATAAAACAAATTGCAATTTATAATAGCTTTTTTTTCTTTTTAATTTAGGAGTTACATATACTTTATTACTTACTAAAATTTGATTCATAGGCATACCTTTCTAAATCTCTAAATATTATCTATTTATATTATAACATTACTTTTACATAAAATACAATAACATTTTTACTTAAACAAAAATATTATTATTTTTCCTTCTCAAAGTAGCCTAACTCATAGAATAATGTAGCTTTTAAAAATATATTAATACGAAGTTGAGTGCGCAGTTTGGCGCCCCTAACCAATTTCTTTCTCTCAAACTCAAGCGCCAGCAACGAACGGAGTATTAATTATATTTTTAAAAGCTACATTATTCTATGAGTTAGGCGGATTACTATGCTAAATTCTATTGTTTTTTATCTCCTCACACAATCTAGAAAAATCTTCTATACCTAGGTTTTCACCTCTTACATTTAAATCAAATCCCATTTTTTCAAATATTTGCTTAGCAAGATTTTTATCTTTAATAACTCCACCATTAACTAATGAATTTATCAAAGTTTTTCTCCTTTGCATAAAGCTAATTTTTATAATTTTGAAAAATAGATCTTTATCCTTTAATGAAATAACAGGTTCTTTTCTAATATTTAATTTTATAACCTCTGATTGAACCTCTGGCTCAGGAATAAACGAATTGTTTTCAACTAACATTATTTTTTCTGAATCTGCATAATAATAAACACTATAAGTAATTGCACCACTTAATTTGTCACCCGGTGTTGCTATTAATCTATCAGCAACTTCCTTTTGTATCATCACAGTAATGCTATTTATATCTAGTTCTTCTTCTAATAGTTTCATTATTATTGGTGTTGTAATATAATAAGGAAGATTAGCTACTATTTTAGCATTTTTTAGATTATGTTCAGTCTTTTCTTTTTTTATTAATTCTTTTAAATTAACTTTTAATACATCTTGATTAATAACCTCGAAGTTCTCATACATAAAAAATCTGTCATTTAAGATTTTAAGCATTCTTTCATCTAATTCAATTGCAATAACTTTTCCAGCATTTTGAAGTAAACTTTCGGTTAAAGTTCCAAGACCTGGTCCAATTTCAATTACTAAATCATCTTTAGTTATATCTGAAGCACCAACAATATTATCAACAACGTCTTGATTAATCAAAAAATTTTGTCCTAAACTTTTGTTAGCACTAATGCCATATTTTTTCATTATAAACCTAGTTTTTTCTTCTAAATTCCCCATTTATTACTCCTTTTTTATTATTTATATTTATAGATTTTTAATTTTTACGCTCATATTAATTAAAGTTGATTTAACTTTTTATTATTACTAGTATCACCTTTCATACTATAATTTTACTTTATTAGTAAGCTTTTTTTCTTTACAGATAAATCCTCTAAAACGTCAACAACATTAATAGGAGAAACTTTATTAATTTTTAGTAATTCTAATACTCTATCAGCAACATCTTCTTTTTCAATACAATTGAAAATTTCTTTTTTCTCCTCACTAACAATGTTATTGTCAACACATTTTTTCACAACTTCAATTCCATATTTATTATGTTTATTCTTTTTCCCAACAACAGTACTTATTATTTTATAATACTTTAATTCTATTTTTCCTTTTCTCATAATACTTTCAATACTATTACAATCTATTGTTGTCCCACCATAAAATTCTTTAATCGTTTCCATACAAAAAATCCTCCTGATTCAATATACCTTAGAGTTGTACATATTTCAAGCATTTTCGTATGTCAAATTATTTCAAATTATTCCTAATTTTTACCGATATTTACTCTTTTTTATATATTTCGACACAATTTATCTTTTTACAACATCACAAATTTCTTTATAAATCTTATCTTCGACATTTTTTATCTCTAATAAATTCATTTTTTGTCCCATTTGTTTTAATAGATTTGTATCTTTTGTTAAATTATTTAACATATTAGATAATTTTTCACTATCTAATTCTGAATTTAAAATAACTTCTGCGCCTCCAAGTTTTTCAGCAACTCTCGCATTATCTTCTTGTCTATTTGCTCCTACACTTGGTAATGGAATAAATATTGCTGGCTTACATGTGATTGCAAGTTCTGTTATTGTCATTGCTCCACTTCTTGCAATTACTAAATCAGAAAGAGCATACATCTCCTCCATATTATATATGTAAGGTAAAACCTTGCAATTTTCTAAATTGTTTATATCTAGATTTTCTTTTTTTAATTCTTCAGCAATTATATCATATTGTTTTTGCCCAGTAGCCCAAACTAATTGGTAATCTTTTATTTTATTATTTTTTAACATTCCAATTATTGCATCATTAATCGCTTTTGCACCTTGACTTCCACCAAAAACTAGCACTATTGGTAATTTTTCAGTCAATCTCAATTTATTAATTAATTCTTTTTTTCTTTGCTCAGATAAATCTATTTTTGAAACCTTAGTTGGTGTTCCTGTTACAACAACTTTTTTTGCCATTGTTAGTCTTTCTTTTGCTGCTTCAAATCCAACCAAAACTTTATCAACTTTTTTTGCAAACATTTTTACTGCTTTTCCTGGAAAAGCATTACTTTCATGTAATACCGCTGGGATTTTATTTGCTGTTGCTGCTGCAAATACAGGACCGCAGATATATCCTCCTGTCCCTATGACTACATCTGGATTAAATTCTTTTATGTATTTTTTAGCTTTACTTGTACTTGCAATAGTTTTTATTATGTTTTTAGCATTTTTTATAGATATTTCTTTTTTTAGTCCATATGCTTCTAATGTTTTTAATTCATATCCTGCTCTTGGAACCAAATCTGTTTCTAGACCTCTGTCTGTTCCGATAAATATAATTTTAGAATTTGGTTCTTCTTTTTTTATTTTATTCGCAATTGCAATTCCTGGATTAATATGTCCTCCAGTTCCTGCTGCTGAAATTATCACTTTCATTTTTTTCTCCTTTCTTGATCAATTGGGGACGTGTCCCGGCTGTGCATTTTGCACAATTGGGGACATATC
>CAMEHU010000065.1 GCA_945917765.1 uncultured Lachnospiraceae bacterium
GCTTCATATTTCAAATAAAATATTAAAGCTAAAAGCAACATACTTGCAGCAGTATCCCAAAATGGGTCGTTTGTGCTACTTCCTTTTGGTGTTGTTGATTTAAAAAGGTTTGTTACTAATTTTTGAACATCATTATCTGTTTTTATATATACAAACGGATTATAGCAATGCGATTTCTCCATATTTATTAAGTCTAATACTTTAATTTCATATCCGTTCTTTTTCTAATAAATAACCTGTATCTCTTACAATTTCTCCTTTTGGATCAAGTATAACATACGAGGTTGCACATTGCATTACATTTGGCTTACAATAACTAAATGTCTTTCCTGCACCAGAACCACCAATAACTAATACATTAACATTTCTTCTATGCTTTCTTCCATTTAATCCAACAGAAACATTTTTAGTAAGCAACTTATTATAATTATTAGGTTGTTTGTATTTTTTATTTAATTCCTTTGCCTCGCCCCACTTGGCTGAACCATTTTCTTCTCTCCTCCTATAATTCTTTCTAGTTGATTCATATAATAAGATTGAAAATATATAAATAATCAAAAAAATAAGAATAGTTCTAATACTATTCTCTACAATAACTATTTTAAATGGCTGATTTAATGCTACACTACCATTTTTTATTATTTCTATAAGTCCACCTTTAGTATAAGGAGCTAAAAGGAGAGCAATCCAAATAATTGGAATAATTCCTATTACATACAACACTCTCATTATTCTTTTTTCATCTTGCTTCATTGCTTGTAAATTTTCCCTTTGCAGTTCTATTTAAAGATAACATCTTTTTATTTACAGGGGCTTTTAACAATTTTGACATTAACTTATCTATGATTTCTATATCAACATTTTCTTGTATTTTTATATTTCTAAATTCATTTAATGCATTTAATATTAGTCGATAATCATATTTATCTAAATTAATTGTTCTCATTTCTTCCATTGAACACTCCTCCTTATCTACTTGATTTTGATTTTGCTTTTTTATTATTTTGAACAGGTGCTATATTTACTTTAACCTTTTCTTTAGATTTTTGTTCATCTAATTTCTTTGCTTCAACTTTAAGTTCTGCAAGTTCTTTCTTTACAGATGGTTTCTTTGCTCCTTTAGATACCCCTTCTTGCATTTTGGAAGTCGTTGAGGAAGGCTCTGACAGAGGGTCTTTTTCCGTCTTTGCCATATTGAAATTTGCTTTTGAGGTTTCTTCTGTTTGCATAGGCTTTTTAGCAAGTAAATCTTCTAGCTGTTGTTCCTTTGATTTTTCTGGAATACCCTTTTCTCTTTTTTCTGCCTCTCTATCTTCAATAGATTTTGTAATAACAGTATCCATTCTTGCAGTATCTGTTGTTGTTAGTTTAAATCTTTCAACAATTCTATTTATTCTTGAAGCATCTTCATCTTTAACCATAACATCAACCATTCCATCAATATCTTTGTTATTTCTATTGATTAAAGCACAATATGAAATACCATAATTTTTTGCCTCTCTTGCAAATGTTTTTAAATCTTCTCTGCTTACCGTAAATATTTTTAAAGGCTTTCCTGTTTTTAACATATTATTAAGTCTAATTTTTCCTTTTGTTTGTTTTTTATCTTTCATAATAGTATAAATCATTGCAGCAACATTCTTTGCTCCACTACCAGTTAGTCTTGCCAAAATTTCAAATCCCTCTAAACTTAATCTTACTACTTGTTCTGATACATCTCCATTAACACTCATATATCATTTACTCCTTTCCTTTTTTTCTTTTCTCTTTTTTTCTCTCTTTTGTTTCTTTTTCCATTTCTTCTTGTGTATCTAATTCAGATAAATTATTATCTATCTTCGGTACTCTTGTTTTAATATCTTCACATAATTCCACCCTCTTTCTTAATTTAACTAATTTATCATTTAAAGATGAAATCTGCTCTGCATATTCGTGCATTTCATTTCCATCTTTTGATAACTTTCTTTTTGCCCAAAGTCTTTCTCTTTGGTCTAGTATTTCTTTTATTTTAAAATTCACATCATCTTGATAGTTACTTAATTCTTCAAATGTTTTTATTTTATGTATTGCTAAAAATCTTGCTTCTTCAGATAATTGTTCCATTCTTGAAACATCTGCTCTAATACTTGGTGGTAATCTTTGTTGTGGTACATTATCTGGAAAAACTTTTAGCAAATAACAATAATGATAATATAAAGCAATAAATCCTTTCGCTTTGGCTCTTTTGTGCCTTTTAGCAAAAGGATAATTAACTTTTCTATAATTATAAACATTTTCTATAAACGGAACTCGAACTGCTTGTTCTTCTATTATTCTTCTTTTTATATTTTCTATTGAATAATTTTCTCCATATCTTCTTTCTATTCTAATATTTCTTTTATAAGGTTCTTTTCTTATACTTATTTTATTAGCTCTAAAAATAATTTCATAATCTAATTTTTTCATTAAGTATAAAAAGTCATCATAAGAATATGCTTGTCTAATTGCTAAATCTAAATCTCGTTTTGCATTATTAGAATAGTTGTCAGTATATAAAGATTTCTTATAAAAATTATCATAGTTCATTTTTTTCTTTGTTGCTTTTTCTTCTATTACACTTAATCCATATTCCTTACAAAGTTCATCTGATATATGCCTCATTTTTGCATAATTAGTATGATTATCATAATATTTCAAACCATCTTCAAAAGAAACAGAATTAAGCACTATGTGATTATGTATATGATTAGTATTAAGATGAGTTGTAACTACTACTTGAAATCTATCTCCCCACATTTCATTTGCAAGTTGCACACCAATCTGATGTGCTAATTCTGGAGTAACCTCTCCCTCTGCAAAAGATTGATATGCGTGAAATGCTAAAATTTTATCTTTTTTATTATAATATCTTTTTGTATCTTGCATTTCTTCATAAGCTGAATCTGAATCACAATTTATTCCTGTAACAAAATATTCTTTTTCTGTTTTATCTGAATTTCTTGCATAATCAATTACATTTTGCAAGTCATCTACCAACATTTCATATTTCTGATTAAATTCAATTTTCGTTTTATTTTCATCTTTAGCATAACTTATAACATGATCCATTCTTTTAACAACTTTCCATATTTTTGTTACTGCCAAATTACCACCTCCTACAAAAATTTACTTTTTACTTCTTCTGCAAATTTGTGCCAATTATTTGCTTCACTCTTATAATAATCTTTATCTATTTTATCTGTTTGATTTGCTTTCTTTGCTATTTGATTAAGATTAACTCCTATTTTAGAAAGTTGTTTCATTATCACATAAAATTCTTTGCCAGGCTTTTCTTTTATATTTTCATTCATTAACAATCTTCTAAAATATTCTCCATAAGAAAGATTACATCTTTGACAATCTGCAATTAACTTTTCATTCTCTAATTCATTAAGCATTATATCTTTTCTTATATATCTTTTTCTCAAATCTCTCCCTCCTGTTTTGCTCATTTAAAAATGGGGATTGGGGTTTCCCCATAGAATAGAATTTTGAAACACGATATTTTCGTGTGAACAAATTCAGTGCTTGCTAGGACAAGAAATCCTTTTTTTACATTTTTAAATGTACCTATATTGGTACTCTATTTTGCTCTTTTTTCATTTTATATCTGTCAATTTCTTGCCTATTTTTTAACCCTATGCTGTAACATAAGTAATCATTTATGTCTTTACCATAAGGAGCAGGAATATCATAAACATTGTACTTATCAAGTGCATATATCATTGCTTTTGTTGCATTTCTTCCTGCTATATCATTATCAAAATGTAATACAATATCTTTTATATTTGTGTTTTTATTTAAAAAGTTTTGTACTGCTATTGGTACTTTACTTTGTTCTATATTAGAACTTGGTTGGTACACTCCTGCAAGTGATAAAAGATTTTGATTTGTATAATCATATCCCTTATTTTTTAATAATGTTGCATAAGATAATAAATCTATACTGCTTTCAAATATATGTAATGAATTACATTCTTCTGCTCCTAACATTCTAAAAGAATACTCTTTTGAACTCCCCTTTGCATCTCTCATTATTCTTTTTTCATTTGTACTTCTGCACCCTGCATATTTAATATTGTTATCATTATCGTACCCTAAAAATACTGCATTATTGGTTTTATTTTCTTGATAAATAATCTTTTTATTTATGCAATCATTTATTATTTCTTCATCAATTCCTCTGTTTTTTAGATACTCTATAACTTGTTTATTGGTACTCGCTTTTTCTGGAATTACTATTGTTTTAGGTTCGTTTTCATTACTATATTGAGGTCTAATATATGTATCTATATTTCTATTTAATACACTTGAAACTGCCTCTTGTAATGTCATATTTTCTACTTTAATAAGATAATCAACTGCTGACTTTCCTGCTTGATGTGTTGAAAATCTATGCCATAATCCATTACTTATAATGACACTATCATGACTTTTTAAGGAATATGTATTAGTACCTTTTCTTACAAGTTCTGATGGATTATTGTTCATAAAATAAGTTAGTAAATCAATTTCTTTTGCTTGTTTTACTACATCTTTTGGTACAAATTTAGGCATAATTTTGCACCTCCTTTTTCTTTATCTTGCATCTTTATTTCGTTCTTTTTTGACCTCATTATCTCTAATAAGGTCTATCGTATCATCTATTGAAAATTCTAAAGCCTCTCTTAAACTACCATCATTAGATAGCCAATCATCATAGCATTCTTGTAATATATGTTCCCTTTTAAGTAATGTTTTAAGTTCGAATTTTGAATAATCTTTATCGTATGCTAAATAATCTTGTATCGTTTGCATACATGTTATTTTATAACTATTGTCTATTATTTGTTCTGCAGGTAGTCCCTTTAAACTATCTTTAAAATCTGTTAATTCCCTTTCTAATTTTTCAATTAACTTATTTTTTAATTCTTCATTTTCCATAATTTATCACACTCTCTTTCTTTTCTATTGCATAATAAAAAGGACAGATTTTTTAAATTATCCGTCCCTTTAAACTAATTTAATTTTAACATTCCCATATTATTTAAGTAGATTAATGCTTCTTTAAAACCTAATTTAAAACTTTCTTTTAACTCAATAACATCAAGTTCAGTTTCATAATCAAGTACATTAAGCATTGCATATTGTTCATCATCTCTTAAATCTATTGGTTCTTTTTCTTCTAAAAATGTTCTTACATTTTGGTATTTATACTTTAGTTCTGATATCTTTTTATTTAATGTTTGATAATCTTCTCTATCTTTTAATGCTTGTGCTTTATGAACTTCTAAATACTCTAAAAAACCTTCTTCATAATTATCAAAAAAGCTACCTGCGATTTCTTCCATACCTTTATTCTCCTATTTCCATCAATATTTTTTTACTATCAACTATCCCTAATTTATAATAATGTTTACAAAGTAGGTCAGTTTCATTACCAATGGCAAGTTCAAATTTATTTAATTTATCAATTATTTGGTTTAACTTTTCTTCATCTTTAACTACTTTTTTAATCAAATAAATTAATTCTTCTTCTACTTTTAATGACTCTGTAAATTTACCATCAAGATTCTTTTTCTTTAATAGCATTGTTTCAAAATCATCACTTATTGAATCATATAGTTGATCTAAAATAGATCTATTAAATAATTCTTCCATTTCCTTATCCCTCCTCAAATTTATTCTAATATAATCTTTTGAATTTGAGAAATGTGCAAATTATTTAATTATAAATTTGACAGAAAAAAAGAGCAATATTTTAAATATCACTCTTAAAACTACTCTATAACTTGTAATTTCTCGCACACTTATTTTTCTATTGTTATAATCTTTGTCGCTACTTTC
>CAMEHU010000066.1 GCA_945917765.1 uncultured Lachnospiraceae bacterium
ATAAAACCATTATAACATCTCTACGCTTTCGTGTCCAAAATCTATCTTAACACCATATTCCTTATATGTTGTTCCTATAACTGCATCTTCAATTCTTCTCAATTCTTTGGCTTCTTTTGCTGTTCCAACTATTATTTTATTTTTTAATTTATAATCATTTGTATATCTTGGTTCTTTTCCTTCATGAATTACTGCTATCTTTAACTCAATTCCATTTCTTTTCTTCTTTTTGTTTTTCTTCTTTTTGAAGTGTTTTACTTTTATTTTTTTCTTACCTTTAGACTTTTTGGATTTTTGCTTTTTAATATATATTCCATCATGTTCACAAAACACATATGATGCTTCTTTATTTCCTTCAATTTTTCCTTCTTCATATAATTTAATTTTTTCTTCTTCTAATCGCTTTATTTTCTCTCCTAACTTCAAAACAATATTTCTTATTGCTGTATATGATATGATACTATCTGTATCTTCTGATATTGTTTTAGCGGTTTCTCTATACGATTTTTTTACTATTTCTCTAACTATCATTTCAATTACACTTTGTGAATATAATCCAAACTCATTTATTTCTAAAAATTCATCCAAAAGATATATTGTTTTTTCTACTCCATTTATTTTCATTGTATATCTTCTTCTGGTTATTGGAATCTCACCAAGCCTTGATTTTATTGTTGTTGGCTGCATATCCTTAACTTTAAATAAATCTTTATCTCTAAAATCTTTTATTAATTTATCTAACATTTTTAACTCATCTTGTATTATACTTCTTCCAAGACTCATCATTTCTTTGTATATATTTGTTTCTAAACTATTGAAATTTATTTTTTCATTTGATATTATATTCATAAACAAAAGCACCTCGTATAATTTTTTGTTTTTCGCAACTCAAATTATATACTTAGTGCTTTTGTTTTTCTATATTATTTTGAAATCTTTTTAATTTATTCTTTTATGTTTACTAATACCCCATAAAACTTAACTCATATCCACCGTTTTCATTGGTTTAAAGCAATGTTAGGTAAAAAAATAAAGCACCTGAAAATTAGGTACTCTACATAGGATTCTCTTTAACTTTTTTATTTTATTTTTATAATTTCATATGTTCATTAACATACAACAATATAATATGGTGTACTGAGCGTAGATATATAACCCTCATATCTTGCTCAGTTCAATACTTTAAATCATTTTTTCAAAATCATTTTATATGTTTCCGTACTCCATATCTAAAACCACCTTAACATGAATTTCTGAATTTTGTACTTTTTCTAGTCCAAATCGACCTCTTTTATGAAACATTATTGAATCTTGAAAGCTAGTAAATTCAGCTACTGTAGGTTGCTTTTCAACTTTAGCACTGCTAGGCATTCCACATGACTCGTAAACGGAAACATATCCACCGGCTGAACCTCAACCACCTCATACATCTCCTCCATCATCTTCAAATCCCTAACCATAGTAGCTGGATTACAACTAATATAAACAACCCTACCAGTCTTCAACTTCATAATATTTTGAATAGTCTTCTCATCCAACCCTCTTCTAGGCGGATCAACAATAATTACATCAGGCTTAACTTTCTCTTTCTTAATCAACTCATCAAAAGCATCCTCAACATCACCGCAAATAAACTCAACATTATCAATATCATTCAAATTAGCATTAATCCTTGCATCTTCAATAGCCTGTTTCACAATTTCAATTCCATAAACCCTTTTCGCAAATTTAGAAGCAAAAATTCCTATTGTACCAATTCCGCAATATAAATCGCAAACAACATCATTTTCAGTTATATTAGCCTTTTCAATTGCAATATTATACAATGCTTCAGCTTGAATTGGATTTACTTGATAAAATGACATTGGTGAAATTTTGAAAACAAAATCCCCTAATCTATCCGTAATATAGCCTCTTCCAACAATTGCCTCATTCTTATCTCCCATAATTACATTAGTATTTTTCATATTAATACTTTTAACAACTGTTCTAACTTCTGGAAATTTATCAATAATATTATTAGCAAGAGTTAATTCATGAGGCATTTCTTTTCCATTAATAACAATTATAACCATAATCTCATTTGTCTGAATTCCAACTTTTGTAATAATATGTCTAACTAGACCTTTTCCAGTCTTTTCGTTATATACACTTACCTTAAATTTTTCCATTTCACTTAAAATAAATTCTGCAATTTCTGATGATATTTTCTTTTGAATTTGACATTCTTTTACAGGAATTATCTCATGAGTTCTTTTTGCAAAAACTCCAAATACAGGTCTTCCATTTTTATCTGTCCCAACTGGATATTGTGCCTTGTTTCTGTAATTATAAGGATTTCCCATCCCCAAAACTTTTCTAACTTCAATCTTGTTAGTTAGAGTTTTATTTACCAAATTTTGAACCTTTTCTTGCTTTATATCTAAAGTTTTATCATAATCAATATGGCGCATACTACATCCACCACATCTTTTATATGTATCACAATCTGGCTCACATCTAAATTCAGATTTTTCAATAATTTCAACAATTTTTGCAAATGCATGAGATGCTGTTGTTTTTAAAATTAAAACTTTGCATTTTTCTCCTTTTATTGCACCTTCAACAAACACTGTGTAATTATTTATTTTTGCAATTCCTTCTCCTTCAAATCCATTATCAATTATATCTACTATATACTCTTCATTTTTCTTAATTGGTATATCCATTTAAACTTCCTCTCTTCTTTATAAATCTGGAGCTCTTAATATCTTTTCTACCTTCATTCCCCAATTGGTTTTAGCAGGGGCTACTTCTTGCAATAGTGGTCTGTTGCCTGCATCATATTTTCTTCCTCTTCCACCGTAAATAGCTATATGTCCATTATAACATAATATATCTCCTGGCTGAATCTCGTTTTGGTCGACCTCTCTCCAACCATTTTGAGATAAATATCTTATTAAATTATTTGCTCCATTTAAATAATTATCTATATGATCTTGTTTAGTTAAATATCCTAATTCCTGCAACACCCACGATACATAAGTTGCACAGCATGTGTTATGATGTCCTGTTTTTGATGCCTCAAAAGTAATATTCAATCCACATTCACCATCATGATTACATCTATTATCATATGTGCAATAACCATAATTGTTTTCTCTCATATAATCATGGATTTCTTTTGCCTTTATAGAAATTTTATTCTCAATTACTGGCTCATTATAAAACACATTATCTAAAACTGCAGTCTTTCTTTCTAATAGAAAAAATCCAATAATAATTGCAGTTATTATTAAATATATAATTAAAATTATTTTAAATTTTTTCATCATATATCCTCGTTTCTATAATTAATATTGTATATTATACCATAAATTTTTTTATAAGCAAATAATTAATCCAGATTTTATATGTTTAATTGATTTATCAGCCATTTCAGTTCCTACCCTCTATTATGCAAAACATACCTTACTTAATATACCTGAAGTAAAAGCACTGTTTGCCTAATAAGTCACAAAAAGCTTCTTGAATCCTAAAAAGATTCAGAAGCTTTTCTTTTTTAATTTGACTTATCTCTATAAACCTTAATCATATCTTTAAAACTCATCTTGCTACCATAATTTAAAATAGCACTAGAATAAATCTTAATAGCAATTTTAGCAATTAAAACAATTGTAATAACTAAAACAGCAATTGAAATAAGAATTTCTTTAATATCTGCTAATCCCATCATTATTCTAAATGGCATGCAAAATGGTGATGATATTGGGAAAATCGAAGCAAATAAATTCAAATCACTTGTAGGATTCATCATTGTAAAATATGAAAGATAAAATCCAACAACAGCAAGTATTGCAACAGGAGTATTAGCTGATTGAATATCCTCTGGTTTGCTTACAGTTGAACCTGTTAACGCATATAATAATGCATATTCTAAATATCCTAAAATAAAATATGCAAAAGTAATAATTCCAAGTGAAATAGTAATATTAGACATATCTAATACTGAATTAAGTAATTCAGCATCTAAGAATGATTTAGCACAAACAACTGCTGTACACACTATTACAAATAATTGAGCTAAACCAACTAAACCAATTCCTAAAGTTTTCCCTAGAACAATGTTTTTTGGACTTGTAGTAGTTACTAATGTTTCCATTATTTTTGATGTTTTTTCAACTGTTATAGAACTTGAAACTTGATATGCACAGAAATATATTGCATAAAACAATACAATTGATAATAACATCAAAACAATAACATTTCCATTAGCCTTTTTCTCTCCTGTTTGTTCAACAGAAAATTCGAAATTTGGATTAATTGATTTTAATTGCTCTTCAGTTAAACCTAATTTACTAATTTGCATATTTGTATATAAAGCATTTATTCCACTAACAACATCTTCTGGAACTTCTCTCATCATTGTTGCATCTTTAACAATATATCTCATTTTTATATTATTATCTTTCACATCAACAACAATCGCTGAATTAATATCATCATTATTAATTTTTTCTTTAATTTCTTCATAAGTATTTTTAGAAATCTCTATTTCATAATCTAAATTTAGATTTTTTATTACTTCTAAATTCCCGTCAAAAACATTTTCACTGTCAACAATTACAAGTTTTTCAGTTGTGCTTTCACCCTTAAAATGCTTTATTATATTTGGAACATTAAATCCTATTACTATCATAACTAAAATAATTAAAGTAGAAATAATAAATGCTTTTCTTTTTACCATTTCTTTAATTGTAAATTTCATTACTGTTAAAACATCTTTCATTTTATTCACCCACCTTTTCTATAAAAATATCATTTAATGTTGGTTTCATAATTTCAAATTTGTTAACTTTAATTCCTTGTGAAACCACTTTATTTAATAGTTCATGGGCTTTTTCTTTGCCATCTAATTTAATTGTATATTCTGTTCCAACAGTATTTTCTATATTCATATTTAAACTATTTATCAAATCATCAATTTTTTTGCTAACATTGATTTTCATTCTATTAACTGGATATGTTTCTTTTATCTCATTTAAATTACCTTGTAACACTGTTTTGCCTTTATTTAAAATCAAAATATCCTCGCAAAACTCCTCAATTGTTGCCATTTGATGTGCAGACATAATTACATATTTTCCATCTTTTACTAGATTAATAATTATATCTTTCAATATTTCTGTATTTACTGGATCTAATCCACTAAATGGTTCATCTAAAATAACAAGTTCTGGATTATGAATAATTGCAGTCATAAATTGAATTTTTTGTTGATTTCCTTTTGACAATTTCTCAGCTGTCATTTGCATATATTCTTCAACCTTTAATTCTTTTGCCCATTTTTTTATTGATTTATCAGCACTTTGCTTATCCATTCCTTTTAATTCAGCAAAATACATTAATTGGTCATATATCTTTGTTTTTGGATATACCCCTCTTTCTTCTGGCAAATACCCAAAATTAACACTTTTCCTATTTACCTCTTTACCATTCCATGTAATTTCTCCTGAATCTTTTTTTAAGATTCCTAAAATCATTCTTATGGTTGTAGTTTTACCTGCACCATTTGTTCCTAATAAACCATATACTCCTGGTTTGTTAAGTTCTAAGGAAATGTTGTCTACTGCTTTTTTTCCAACAAATGATTTTGATACATTTTTTAATACTAGACTCATTTTAAGCTCCTCCTTTTTTTAATCGAGATGATTATATCATTTATTTATTTTTTTGTATATAGACTTGGTGGTCAAATGAAGTTGTAGATTAGTGTCAAGAAGTTTCGGAAAAATAATCTTAATATAATGTTGTAAAAATATA
>CAMEHU010000067.1 GCA_945917765.1 uncultured Lachnospiraceae bacterium
TATCTTTTTCATCAAGGTTATATTCTTCTTTCAGCCTAACAAATAATTCATCTGATACGCATAAATCTAAATCTGAAGTTGTCTCCTTTATTCCAAACACAACTAGGCTACCACCACCTAAAATATAGTATTCATTTTTAGGCAAATTTAAACTTTCTACTAGTTTTAATAATTCTTCTTTATTCATAATAATACACAACTCCTTTATATTGATTCTGTAACTTCTTTCTCCATCTTATAAATTGTACTTTTTCTTTATTAGCTCAAATGCCTTTTTTACATCATATTCATTTGTTATATTAATATCAAACCCTTTAATATAGTTTATCATTTCTTGTTTTGCATTATTTATCTCATAAATTGATTTACCCTCAAAGTCATTTACATTTTCATATTCAATTAAGTTTCCTAAATTTTCAACTATCTGGAACGCAAATTCTTTTCCGTCCTTTTGATAAACGACTACATGATACTTAACTTCTATGAGTTTATAAAATCCTAAACAATTAAATAGTTCTTCCGCTTTTATTAAATCATTACAATCTAAATTAACTTTTCGTTCTGAAATAACATTTCCATTATTATCCAATTCTTTATTTTTATATGTTATCTTTTTTATTTCTTTTCCATCAAGTCTTAAATTCCTTAATAATACTGAATGTTTTAAGAATTCTTGTATATTTTCCTTTTTTATTTGAATATCTAAGTTTGATAAGTATGTATCATCAATATCACTTTCTCGAATTTTTTTAAACCCTTTGTCTTCTAACTTAGCAATTGCATCCTCGATTTTATCGATTAATCTTACTGTTATTTCTATTTGTTTCATTTTGTACCTCACGTATATATTAAATAGTAGTTTATCCTCTATTTATAATATGAACTAAACCTCTGAAGTAATCTCCATTAACTAGCATATCTCTAATATTACTAGGTCTTAAATCTATATTTTTCAACTCATCTGATGTGACCCATTTAAATTCCAATAGTTTCTCTTCACCCTTGTCATTTTCCATTATTTCATAATCTTTCATTTCTAATTCATATTTAGGTTTTATTATATGGTAAAATTCTATTCCGTGACAAATCTTATTAACTTTTTTCCAAAAATTTTCTTGTATAGCAAATAAATTTGCTTCTTCAATATCACAACCAATTTCTTCTTTAATCTCTCTAATAATGGTTTGATTTGAATCTTCTCCAATTTCAATGTGTCCACCTGGTATGTGAAAATAAGGTGTTTTGTCTACTCTCATAATTAAAAATTTGTTTCCTTGTTTGATTATTCCACAACTTCTTCCGTGAAATTCTTTAGCTTGTGTTTTGATTTCTACATCCATAATTCTTTTTTCCTTTCTAATTTTTTTAGTTTTATATATTAAATTATTATCTTTCAATAATATTCTCCATATCTTAATCTAATTTTCACATATATATGATTCGGCTTCTTCTCTACTTTTAAATATTATAACTTTTTTATTATCCTTATATTTTTCTATCAAATCATAAATTTGCGGTAGTTTTTCTTTTGAAAAATTTAAAATACCCTTTTTAAATTCATCATCTAACTTTTCTTCTACCCAAGGCAAGTCATCTCTCTTTTTTCCAACACGAGATTCTGCTCCTGCTAAACAAACTTCAATTGGATAGTCTAATAAAAATATTGTATCACACTCTCTCATTCTCATTTCGAGTGTTCTCTGATAATTACCATCAATAATCCATTCATCATTTTCTTTGAATATCTTTTTTAACTTTTCTTCCAATTCCTCTTTAGTTATATGTGTACCATCTTGGTTATGATACAACATATCCAAATGAAATAATGGTATACTTAGAACTGTATTTAGTCTTTGAGAAAACGTGCTTTTTCCTGACCCAGGACATCCTATTATAATAATTTTAATTTTGCTTTTCCTCCTTACATTGATTATATCAAATTTTTTAAATACTCTGCCATATCCTCATAAATCTTCAAACTCTTTTTAAAATGTTCTAAATTTTCTTCATCACTATTCATTGATTTTGGCATCTCTTGTCCTTCAAATATTACTATTCTATCAAAAGCTGAGCCTGTGCCGTATGCACTTAAAGCAATTGATGCTTTTTCTTCATTTATAAACTGCTTTATTTCACCTGTTGGAGTAGCATAGGTTAAACATTCTTTTAAAAAGATAGTTCTGTCTGTTTTGTTTTCCATCAATTTTAGTATTTCTTCACTTGAGAGCATACCATTTATATATTTTACAAATGGTCCAGGGAAACCATTTAATGCTGGTATGAAATAACCTACATCTGATTTTATTACTGGTTTATTTAATTCTTTTGCAGCATACAAAGCAGAATATGCAGAGACATCTTCAACATTATATGATTGAATTTCTGGTGTTTCTATTTTTTCTTGTATTAAATTCAATCCTTTTTCTATAAAAATATCCTTAGCAATTTTATATTTTCCAGCATTTCCTGTAACCATTATAATTTCTTTTTCAATTTCAATATGCTCCTTTATTTTTTCATTAACTTCATTAGTTGTCTTTGGATTATCAATCAAAAATTTGCACACTTTAATAAAACATGAAATTTGATTTTCATTTAATTCTTTAATATCAACCATATGCCTTAATTCGTCCATTGAAAACCATCTAACTTCAGATAACTCTTCTTGCTGAATTTTTACGTCTTTAATGTTAATATCTTTATTTACTAAATACATTTTATAACAATCTTTTCCATCGCAACCTGAATCATATTCTATAAATTCTTCATTGGAAAAATCCAATCCTAGTTCCTCTTTTACTTCTGTTATAATACCTTCTATTGGTGTTTCTCCTGATTTAGGATGTCCTCCTGTTACTCCCCAATCTCCACCTTTATTTAGGGATCTCTTTTGCATAAGAAACTCTCCTTTTGAATTTCTTATAACAACCATAACTACCATTGGATAGTAACCTTTAGGAATTTCTTCTCCTTTTCTATATGTTTTGTCTGTTTTATTGCTATTAATATCATATAAATCTCTCAGTTCTGACATATTTCTCCCTCCTTACGATTTCTCATTTGTTGTCCAGATTATATAATAATTTAAAAACATTTTCAACTAACTGCTATTTATCAAAAGAATTTATCGCTGATTGCTACAATTTCCTTGATTTATTCATATTTTTTTGTTATTATTTTCTAGAAGGAGTGATTGAATGGAAAATTTCGTAAAACAATTAATTGACAATAACATAGAAAAAAAATTAATAGATAAACTTACAAATTTACTTTCAAAAACAAAAGGAAAATTTTATATAATTAACCCAAAAGAAAACAAATTTAGGTTTCCATACTTATTATACATCCCAAATAAACTTGAAAGTAATACTTTAATATTACATGGTAACAACTTAGCTCAAGAAGAAGGAAATATTATGAATATATATTCTGCAATATTCGAAACAACATCATCAGCAGGATATGATTTAGTAAGCCTAAATCAACCTATTATTGTTCCTGTTACTTCAAATTATATACATCCAGCTAATAATAATATGCATGAGTTTTTCCCTATGCAAGCCTCTAGAAATGTCTTATTTAGCAGTGATTCAAGTAATACATACTATAAATTGTTTGACCAAATAAATAATATGATTAATGATTGCAAAAATTTTGTCTTTGAAAAAGTAAACACAACACTTGCCGAAAAGATTATATGTCACGGATTTTCTTCATCTGCAAAATTTGTATTAAGATACGCAACTTGTTATCCTGAAAAAGTAAGCTTATTAATCGCTGGTGGCTTTGGAAATCAGGCATTTGTTCCTCTTGAAAAAATAACAATTGAGAATAAAGAAATTGAATTAATATATCCGATTGGCGTTAAAGATATAAATTATATAACAGGAAGACCTTTCGATTATCATAATTTTAAAGAAATGAAGCAATTCTATTTTATTGGTGCAGAAGAAGATGAAAACAATGATACTGCTTTTAACTTTAGACATACTGATGAAGATATAAAAGGTATTTATGAAAAAGTTTTTGGTAATATTTATCAAAACAGGTTTGATAAATTAGCTCAAATCTACAAAGATTTGGAATATAATAATGTTGAGTTTATAAGATACCCGAATTATGGGCATAGCGGTACGCCTGGAATTCAACATACAACTGAATTAATTTTTAATTATAGAAATCTATAAATGGAGGAATGATATTATGAACTATCTACCAAATACAAAAATTTTTGAAAACAATGATATAGAAATATATTCAAACAAAGATTTCTCAAAAGATTTTCTTGAAAGACTATCTAACTTTTTTTCAAAAAAGAAAAAATCTACACTTGAATTTTTTAAAATTTCTTCCTTTATAAAAGTTCGTATTAATCTTTTTGATAATAGAACTTCTTATTATAATTTTTCTACACAATATATTAATATTTCTTCTTATAGCCAAGGAAATTGTTGTGCTGGAATGATTAATTATATATATAACGAATCTGATTTACAAGACTTTGCTAAAGCTCGGTTTTCTTATCGCAAGTATTGTTCATGAATTTATACATCTAGTATACGATAATCAAGTTCCGTATAATCATTGTGTTTGGCTTGAAGAGGGATTAGCTCAATTTTTATCAGGTCAAAAATCTTTTTTAGAAGCTGATGAGAATAAATATCATAATTGGTTGAAAAACTCTGTACTTGAAAAAGAAATACCTCCAATTACATTTTTAAAAAAACATGGCAGTAGTTATGGTGAATTCTGTGATTGCAGCACTAATAAATATAATGGCTATGATATTTCCTATGCATTGTTGCGTTTTATTATTGAAGAATATTCAGAAGAAAAAATATATGAGATTATTAAAAATCCAAGTGCTTTACTATCTTTTGAAGAAAACATAATATACGATTTTAAAAAAAGATATTTAAATTAAGAAAACGGGCACGTCAATGACGTACCCGTTGGAGTAGTGCTACAGGTAGCAAACCTTATTAAGGCTTAGCCTCCCCAGTTACACTCGCATGTGGATGAATTACACTCGCAGTTGCAACTACCATCACAAGAGAAACAGCAGTCGTAGCTGGCACTGTAGACATTCACGAAGAACATCGACATCTCCATAAGAGCACCTCCTTTTCAAGATTTATAAATAATGTTATTAAAGACCAAAGTCTTTACAACATTATTAGCAGTAGAGATATCAACGCCGAATGCATCGATAACATCCCTTACGGAAAATTCTTCTTTACTCGACACAAAATCATACATAGCTTTTGTCAAGAAAATATATGTCCTTCCTACTGATGCCCTGATAGAAGACTGGTCTATCGTGTAGCGAACTTTATTGGAAACCACAAAGTTGTCATCAACACCATAAACTACCCCATCACCTTGTACAGATTTTTCGAAACGGATTGGCAAGTTTTCTGTATTAGAAATCAAATCCAACCTGTCCATCCTTCCAGTGAATGGAAAGGAATCAACTCTACATCCACCCAGACATCTCGAAAGTGCCTTACATGTTTTACATTCCTCAGGAATATAGCTATCATCCCTCCATTTATGAAGAGATTCCCAGATTTGTGCAAAATCCTGTGACAGAATATTGCCATACAACTGACTATCCCTTGGACATGCTTTTACATTTCCATCTGTATCGATGGCATAGCTTGTTTTTCCTGCCGTACATATTTTGGTATATCCAAAAAGCGTTTGTGTCAACTAAAAGTAGGCAATTTTTTTATCTTTTTTTCTAATCCAATATT
>CAMEHU010000068.1 GCA_945917765.1 uncultured Lachnospiraceae bacterium
ATAAAACCATTATAACATCTCTACGCTTTCGTGTCCAAAATCTATCTTAACACCACTATATCCCATTGAATTTAGTATTCTATGAAAATCCCTATTAGAATAAGAATGTTTTATTGCATAATCTATATCTTCTTTAGCAAATTTATAATAATCCGAATTCTGCAGAGATTTCTGATAAAAATTATTATAATTAATACCTGATTTACAAGTTTTTTCTTCCAATACACTTATTCCATATTCCTCACAAAGTTCATCTGATGTTCTTCTTAATATTGCAGTATTAACATGATTACTATAATATTTAAGTCCATCTTTAAACGAAACAGAATTTATCACAAAATGATTATGAAGATGTTTAGTATTCAAATGTGTTGTTACTATAACTTGAAATCTTTCTCCCCATATTTCATTTGCAAGTTTCACTCCAATTTCATGAGCCATCTCTGGAGTAACTTCTCCCTCTGCAAAAGATTGCTCTGCATGAAAAGCTAATATACCATTTTCTTTATTATATATTTTCTTAACTAATTGCATTTGTTCAACTGCTTCATCAACATTACAATTAATACCTGTTGTATAAAACTGCTTTTCAGTTTTATCAGCATTAGTTGCATACACTACAACCTGTCTTATATTGTCATATTTGTCAAATCCGTTTTCTCTGTAATCATTCTTCGTTTTATTATTATCTTTCGCATAATCAACTACATGATCTAATCTCTTTTCAACTTTCCATATTTTTGTTGTAGCCATATTCTTACCTCCTCTCTTAAAAAGGGGATTGGGGAATTTCCCCATTTGAGAATTTCGAGCTATCAAAATTCAATGCTTGCTAGGACAATACATCTGCATTTTTTACACATATTTTTTATAGTTTTCTTGCAATTTAAGTATTCTTTTTACTCATTTTTTGTACCAAACTTGTACCTTATTTAAGAAAAATACTTGGACTTTTTTTACCAGCCCAAGTACATTTTCTTTCCATTTTGTATTTACAAATTATCAGTTTTGTATTACAATATTTACATAATGAATTGGGTTAGTTGCTTAGTTTTGCCGACTTAAACTAACTCTTTTTTCATGCTTTTTAGCGTTATTCCATAACACATTTGATACAATTTTGAGATTGTTGCATCAACCAAATCTTTATCATTACTATAACCAAACCTTTCAATTAATCCGTCTTTATTGAACCTTGTTGTTATAATAATAGGTAATCCATTTTCACATCTATTTTGAATTATTGTGTATAGTTTTTCTAATGCCCAACCACTAATTCTCTCGGTTCCTAAATCATCAATTACTATCATATCTACATTGGAATATAACTCAATTAATTCATTTTCAGACTTAGTATTATCCCTAAAAGTTTCCTTTATCATATCCAATAATGTTGTTAATCTTCCCATTAAAACTATCTTTTCAGCTTCAATTAATTTGTTTGCAATAGCAGCTGCTAAATGTGTTTTTCCAACCCCTGACTCGCCTGTTATTATCAGTCCATTGGCCTGCATATTAACTTTGTTTTTTTCTATATAATCTCTAGCAACTTTAACTGTATACTGATTATTTTGATCTAAAAAGAAGTTTTCAAAGTTTAAATTTTGAAACTTTTTTCCAACATAATTCTCTTTATAAATTCTGTTTATGGTATCTCTAAATCTTTTTCTTTTCTGTTCTTCATACTCTTGATTGTCCTTTTTTCTCCAATATTCTTGAGCTTTATTACAAGTACACCTTTGATATTCTATACAATCAGGAGTCATATTTGCATATAAATAATCAAGTCCTATTGGGACTAATTCTTCACCACAGAATTCACACTTTTTTAATTTATTGTGGATTAATTCCTTGTAATTTATATTCTCTAAATCCATTTTCATCCTCCTCTCTTTTAATCTCTTCTTTTATTTCTTCTTTTGTTTTATTCTCTATTCTTTTCTCTTCTTCCGCGTCACCTAACGTTACATTAACGGTACTTTTTTCGTTTTCATTTTTTAACTTTTCACGATATCTTTGTTGTCTTTCTCTATTGAGAACTTGATAATTTTCGTATTTTTCAATACTTTGGTACTTATACCAATTTTTAATTTGATATATCTCCCCATCTTTTTCTAGCATTCCTAACTTCAGAAATTCCTCCAATATTCTTCTCATTTTGTCCGAAGTTTTTCCCATAATCTTCGCACAATCTACGAAAGTAATCGGTTTTGTTCCAATTTCTAATCGACCATTATTAGCACATTCAACTGCTATTGCTAACAATTGAATCCATACTCTAAAGTAAGTATCTCCATCTTTATATTTGAGAAGTAATTGAATTTTCCTATTATTAAAAATATTTTTATCTACCTTAAACCACTGTATACCATACATGTCCCCCTTTCCTCACTTTCCTATAAATTAATAATTTACTGATTCTTGTTCTTTATCGCTTAGATATCCATCTAAGGCTTGTACTCTAAACAAGAATTTTCCACCAACTTTAGAACATGGTATTTGTTTTCTTCTTACTAATTGATTTATTAACCAGTAAGAAACTCCTAGATATTCTGCTGCCTCTTTCATTGTTAGTGTTGTTCTTTGTACTTTTTGTAATTCCATAATTTTCACCTCCTTTTTTAAGAATTTTGTTGACATCTTTTCGATAATGTAGTATATTGTCGTTAACGATGTTCTGGTTGGATTATAATTGCTAACTCGTGAAAAAGCAAGATTTATTCGTTGTTTTTGATATCACTTTGAATTTCAACTTTAACATTTAAAATTGTTAACGAGGTGAAATGTATTGATATTTCCTTATTTTCTATTAGAATTCAAAGACAGAAGAGAGCACATAGTATGTCATTATTTTAGAAATGCACCCTTTGCTTATAAATCAAATACTATGATACATTATGAAGAAATACTAACCAGTGATAAATTTAAAACATGCGAGGAATATTATTCTTATATTTCAGATAATAATTTTTCTAATATAGAGACTCGATATACCCAAGATATACATAATTTAAATAATTCTATTGGGACTTTGTTATTTGATTTTTTGCAAGCTGACTTGTCAAATACTACTTTTATTAAAAAATGTGCCTATAAATATGGTGCTAGTGCATTACATACAGCATCTGCAGAATTTGATGACTTTGAATTAGAAATTAATAATAACAATAATAATGAGAGTACATTTGAATTAAGCTACGAGCCAGATATTTTTGAAGAAGTTATAAAAGTTTATTCAGAAGATAAATTAGAAGAGTACCAAAAATTACAAAGTATTCTTAGAAAAATGATAAATTTTACATATAATTTAAATAATTATTCTTATTTAAATGGTCTTACACCTACGCAAAGATTCTTTATATATAATGTAACCAATAATAAAACACCAAATGATCTTATAATGCAATCATATTTGCAACACATAGGTTTATCATATAGCCTGGATTTTTCTGAATATAAAGAGTCACTAAAATCAAATGAAAAAATAGATTCAGAAAAACTTGCTAAAGAACTTAAGAAAAGAGAAAAAAATAATCACCAACACTTTAATAAAACATTTTCTTATTCTTTTCCTTGTTTATTGAGTGCTTATTACTTTAGTCTGATATATTTTATAGACAATAATATACCTATTAAATTATGTAAAAATTGCGGTAAGTACTTTATTCCTGAAAATAGAAATTCATCTGTTTACTGCAACAGAATATATAAAGATAAGAAAACATGTAAAGAAATTGGTGCAAATATAGCCTACAACGAGAAATTAAAAAGAGATGAAGTTAATACTTTATATAGGAAAACATTATCAGCTAAAAAAATGTTAGCGAATAGAAATCCTGATATTCCTATGTATCTTGAAAAATATGAAAAATGGAAAGCTGAAGCAAATCAATTTAAACAAGAGATTAAAGACGGCAAGAAAACAGAAGAAGATTTTAGAATTTGGATTGAAGAAACAAGAAAAAAATAAGGGAGGATTACTTTATGGACTTCAAATTTGAAAAATGGCAAGATTTTAACAATATATCCGTTAAAGTTTCTATAAAAAGAAAAATGTATGATGCAATTTTAATTGTAGAACAAGACAAGCTTATTTTAAGAATTAACATGACAAAAGATATTAACGAATGGCGCAACTCTCATAAAAACTTTGATATTTTAAAAGGTACATTCTTATTTAACAATCAAAAAATATTTTTTATTAATTGTGTGTTCACCGGGCATTCAAGTCACTTTAACTGTCAAACTGGAAAAACTGAAAATGTAACTTCTGATTATATTATTGATAGATTAATACTTGATAAAAATTTGACTATAAGCTCTTTAAACAGCTTAAAAAAATATTCTGCTTCATATAAGAATTTAGATTTATTTACAGAATATGCACCCATGATGTCTACATTAAGTACATTTAACTATGATGAAAATACTCGTTCATTTAGAATACAAACGCCTTCCTATTCCTTAATCATCTATTTCTACTGCAGAATGACTGAAAATCGACTATCTTTTTCAATTGATAGATTTTCTCATGTTGAATTTGAACATAATAGAAATATAAGTATAAAAAAAGCAATTGAGAATATTTACACGTTTAGAAATTTTTTAATGATTATTCTAAAGCACCCTCTTTACGTTCAAAAACAAACAATTTATATAGACGATAATGCTGTAGAGCTTTTTGATTGTAGAACCAACGAATATTATCAAGAAAATGCTGATTTAGAAGAGAAGCTATTTCACAGAAGCCTAAAAATTGAGAAAATAGATAATATAGAGGTTATTTATAATAATTTTATAGATAATTACCAAATACTATATCCTATAATAGAATTATATTATAATGTTACTCAATTTAAAGTACCTAATTTAACAAGATTTGTTTCAGCAACAACTATGTTAGAAAATTATTCTAGAAATTACAACTACTCTGCTGCACTTGCTTTAAGCAAAAGTAAAAACCCTAAAAGCTATGATGCTAATTTTATAGATATGGTTATATGTCTTATTAATAATGTAAATGAATGCTATAATTACTCACCTGCCGAAATTGAGAAAATAGCAGAAAATATAAAAGAAGCACGTATTTATTATATACATTATAAAACAAGACAAGCATCAAAACCTTTAACAAACGACCAACAATTTAGCTACTCTTATTTTATACAAGACATAATATTATTAAATATTTACAAACTCCTTGGTATGGATATTTCTAAATATGAATATGTATCCCTTAACGAATTTTACTATGATAAATATGACTTATTATAAATAGTTTATCCCCTCCCACCCATAGGTATGCCTGAAAGGAGGTGAAAAAGGTAATGGCTGGGAGTATTGAAAAAAGAGGAA
>CAMEHU010000069.1 GCA_945917765.1 uncultured Lachnospiraceae bacterium
CAATTTTTAGCCTTACGGTTTCAATACTTTTCAACTAGCGAAAAGATTCAAAGTACTTAGCTATACATTGACAGTTTTATATAATTTTGGTATGATATCTATTCAATTTTAAAATATTTCGAGCAAACTCATAAAAAACAGGAAGTTTAATACTTCCTGTTTTTTATTTAAATAATAATTAAGCTTCTGTTGTTTCTTCAGCTTTTTCTTCTTTAACTTCTTCTACTGGAGCTTCAACTGTTTCAACAGCTGTTACTTCTTCAGCTACTGGTGCTTCTACTATATCTTCTTTAATAGTAATTTCTTTGTTTTCGATTCTTGCACCAATATCTTCTTTAGTTTTAGCAGATTTTCCAACTCTATCTCTTAAGTAATATAATTTAGCACGTCTTGCTTTACCTACTCTAACTAATTCAACTTTTTCTACCATTGGTGAGTGAACTAAGAATGTTTTTTCAACACCAACACCGTAAGCTACTCTTCTTACTGTAAATGTTGCGTTAACTCCTCCACCTTGTTTTTTAATTATTATTCCTTCGAATACTTGGATTCTTTCTCTATTTCCTTCCTTAATTCTTTGGTGAACTTTAACAGTATCTCCAACTTTTAAGGCAGGAATTTTATTTTTCATTTGCTCGTGTTCAATAGATTTTATGATATCCATCGATATTCTCCTCCTTATTTTTATTTTTTATATTAGGACTTTTGGTTTACTTAAGGGTATCCTTCTCCCTCGATTTTTTAGAGCTTGTTTTATTTAAAATACCTAACTTAATAGTTCCGGTCTTTTTTTCGCCGTAATCTCTAAAGCTTTTTCTTCTCTCCATTTGCGGATATTTTCATGATGTCCTGATAATAGAACTTCTGGAACTTTATTTCCATTAAATACTTCTGGTCTTGTGTATTGAGGATATTCCAATAAATTATTTGAAAAAGATTCTTCTGAAGTTGAATCTTCACTAATAACTCCTTCAACATATCTACTTACAGAATCTATAAGCACCATTGCTGGTATCTCTCCTCCTGTTAATACATAGTCTCCAATTGAAATTTCTTCATCAACAATTTCATCTAATACTCGCTGGTCAATTCCTTCATAATGTCCACATAAAAGAATTAAATGCTTTTCTTTACTTAATTCAACAACTTTTTTCTGATTTAATACTTTTCCTTGTGGAGACATATATATTACTTTTGCTCCATCTGTTTTTACAGATTGGAAAGCGTCATATACAACATCTGGTCTGATAACCATTCCAGCTCCTCCACCATATGGAGTGTCATCAACATTTTTGTGTTTGTCTTTTGAAAAATCTCTAATGTTTACTAAATTAATGTTTATTAAATCTTTTTCAATTGCTCTTCCAATAATGCTTTGATTTAGAACATCAAACATTTCTGGAAAAAGTGTTAAAACATCAAATTTCATTTTTATTTTTGGCATTCCTTTCTTATATTAAACCTTCTAATAAATGAACTGTAACAATTTGTTTTTCAATGTCAACATTTAAAATAACTTCTTTGATACCTGGTAATAAAATTTGCTTACCTAATTCATCTTTTACAACATATATATCATTACTTCCTGTGTTATAGATGTCATCTACTTTTCCAAGTGATTTACCATCATCTGTAACAACTCCTGAACCAATAATATCAGCTATAAAATACTTTCCTTTTGGAAGTTTTCTTGCATCTTTTCTGTGTATTTTTATGTAACATCCTTTTAATTTTTCAGCAGTATTCATATCTTCAATATTTTTTAATTTAAGAATTACCAAATGTTTTTGATATCTTACATTTTCAATTTCCATTTCTACTAATTGTTTATTTTTAACAACTAATATAGATTTCAATCTTTCAAATTGTTCTACATCATCTGTAAAAGGATTTACTTTAACTTCACCTTTAATTCCAAATGTATTTACAATTTGACCAATTTCAAAATATTCTTGCATCTAAATACCTCTTATTCTTCTACAAATTCTACATTTACTTTCTTGCCATCTTTTCCGGCAACTGATTTCATAACAGTTCTAATTGATTTTGCTACTCTACCTTGTTTTCCAATAACTTTACCCATATCTTCCGGAGCAACTTTTACTTTGAATTCAATACTTTTTTCATTTGAAGTTTCTTCAATAGATATTTGTTCTTTATTGTCAACTAAGTTTGCAATAATTAGTTCTAATACATCTTTCATAGTTATACCTCCATTTTTATGGCTTTCTTTTTGCAATATAATACATATTTTGCATTAATTACACTTTAAATAATGGTATAATTATTTTGCAGCTTTTTCTATTAAAGCTTTAACTGTATCAGTTGGTTTTGCACCATTTTTAATCCATTTTTGTACTTTTTCGTTATCTAAAACGATTGTAGCTGGATTTGTCATTGGGTTATAAGTACCAATTTTTTCAACTATTTTACCATCTCTTGGGCTTCTTGAATCAGCAACAACTATATGATAAAATGGAGCTTTTTTAGCACCTTGTCTTTGTAATCTGATTTTTACCATTTTTTTCACCTCCTGCAAATTGCGATAAATTTATATTAAAAATTAATAACTATTTTATGATGTTTTTGTAATTATCTTTGAAAAAAATATTAAATTACTCAAAACATCCTTTGAATCAAAACTACATTTTGTCTAAACCTTCAGGCATAAAATCTTTTAGATTTTTCATCATATTTTTCATACCTTTTTTATCTTTCATCTTTTTCATCATAGCTTGAGTCATTTCAAAAGATTTCATAAACTGATTTATTTGTTGTACTGTAGTTCCACTTCCATTTGCTATACGAATTCTTCTACTTCCATTTAATATTTTAGGATTTCTTCTTTCTTTATCTGTCATAGAAGATATTATAGCTTCAATTCTTACAAATTCTTTATCATCTACTTTTAAATCTTTAAATTTGTTCATACCTGGAATCATTTTTAAAATTGATGAAAAAGAACCCATTTTTTTGATTTGTTTTAATTGTGCTAAATAATCATTTAAATCAAATTCACCTTTTCTTAATTGTTTTTCAAGTTTTTCAGCTTCTTCAATATCAAATGATTCTTCAGCTTTTTCTATAATTGAAAGAACATCACCCATTCCTAAAATTCTTGATGCCATTCTTTCTGGATGGAATTCTTCAATATCACTTAATTTTTCACCTGTTGCTGCGAATTTTATTGGTCTTCCTGTAACTTTCTTTACAGATAATGCAGCACCACCACGAATGTCACCATCTAATTTTGTAAGTACTACACCATCAATTCCAACATTTTCATTAAATGTTGTTGCAACATTTACAGCATCTTGACCTGTCATAGAATCAACTACAAGTAAAATTTCATGTGGCTTTGCAGATGCTTTTAAGTTTTTCAATTCTTGCATTAGTTCCTCATCAATATGAAGACGACCTGCAGTATCTAGAATTATTACATCATTTAATTTGCTAATTGCTATGTTATATGCCTCTTTAGCAATTCTTACAACATCTTTTGTTGTTTCATTACTATAAACAGGAATATTTAATTGATTTCCAACAACTTGTAATTGTTTAATAGCTGCTGGTCTGTAAACATCACAGGCAACTAGCAATGGTTTTTTACCTTGTTTTCTAAATAAATTAGCAAGCTTTCCAGCTGTTGTTGTTTTACCAGATCCTTGAAGACCTACTAACATAACAACTGTTGGTGGGTTTGGTGTAAAGTTAACTTTACTGTCTGTTCCACCAAGTAATTCAACTAATTCATCTTTAACGATTTTTATTACTTGTTGACCAGGTGTTAATGATTTTAAAACATCTTGACCTAAAGCTTTTTCTTGTATTGTAGATGTAAATTCTTTTACAATTTTATAATTAACATCAGCTTCAAGTAATGCAAGTTTTACTTCTCTTAGCATTTCCTTTAAGTCTGATTCTGTAATTCTTGTTTTTCCTTTTAATTTTCTTGTAAAATCTTGTAGTTTTGAAGATAATCCCTCAAATGCCATTTGGATTCCTCCTTTTTGAATTTGGGACGGAGAAATTTTTTAAAATTGCGTTCCCAATTTGTTTAATTTAGTTTTTTTAGTTCTTTTTTTATGTTATTTATTTTTGTGACTACTTCTTTATTTGAATTAGTTAGTTTTGTTATTTCATCTAATTCATTTTCGATTTTACTTATGATTTTTTCTTCATTTAAAACCTTTTTCATTAATGAAATATTATCTTCTAATTCATATAATTTATTTTCGCCTTTTTTTATAATATCTCTGACTGCCTGCCTTGTAATATTATTGTTTTCTGCAATTTCTGAAAGTGATAAGTCATTGTTGTAATAGTCTGTTAAGACTTCATATTGCTTATCAGTTAGCGCTTTTCCATATAGTTGGCATAGCACACTTATTTCAACATTTTTTTCCATATTTTTATCCTTTCAATTTGTAATGCTATTATACTTTACACTATTTTTGTGGATTTGTCAAGAGGGCAGAGGGATTTTTTTGAGAAAGTTGTTGGATTTTTGAGATAAAAAATGATACCACTCCAAATTGAGTGATATCACTAAATAATCTTATGAACTCAAGCTCCATTACTACATTTTAAATATAGCACTAATTAGCACCTGCTCACGGATGACAGACCGCAGCCTGTCACCGTTTTTTTCTTCTTGTTATTTTATTTTCTTTGCTGTTCTTCTTCGTGCATCCCACTACTATCTACTGAAGATTAAGTTGGAAATCAGACTTTAGACAAACTAGGGGGGCGACTCCATACGCGTAGTAATAGTAGTATTCGTCGAAGATGCCGTTGTTCGCAAAAAGCACGTAGCCAGTGCTGCGATAGTTCGGAGAGGCAAACCAGTATATGTTAGTGGTGTACATCGAATTTTTTCCTACATTTGCGTATCTAGTACTAGTTGAATATCTATATCCATTTGTATATGAACAACTTGATTTTGCTAAATTCGCACTATTTGCTTTATTATATGCTTCTA
>CAMEHU010000070.1 GCA_945917765.1 uncultured Lachnospiraceae bacterium
TATATTTTTACAACATTATATTAAGATTATTTTTCCGAAACTTCTTGACACTAATAAATTGGGGACGGAGAAGATTTTAAATTTTTAAAACTAGGGACAGAGATAAGACAAATGGCGATGCCAAAAATCAATTTAACTTGAGCAAATTTGATTTTTAGCATCGCCACTATTATTACAGAATAATCTTTCTTTTTAATTTTCCATCAATTGAAATCCCTATACCGATAAAATTATGATTTAAATCATATACCTTCACCAAACCGTTTTCATTACTATCTAACATTACACCATTTAAAAACAGTTTCATTTTTTTATCATCTAATACAATACTTGTTTTATTATCAAAAAAATTCTCAATACTAATAATTTTATTTTTCAAAAATTGACCATCTTCAAATTTTTCCTTTAACTCATCTATTGTAATTGCATCTTCTATTTTAAAATCTCCAACCATTGTTCTTTTCAAATCTTTCATATATCCTACTGTACCTAATTTTTCAGATATCTTCTCACACATTGTTCTAACATAAGTACCTTTTGAGCAATATATTTCATACTCAATTGTTTTCTCATTTTCATTAATATTTAATAATTTTAAATCATAAATTTCGATTTCTCTTTCTGGAATATCCACAGACTTTCCACTTCTAGCATATTCATATAATTTTTTTCCATTAATCTTTATGGCTGAATACATTGGTGGAATTTGTTTTTGTTTTCCAATTAAACCTAATAAAACATTTTTTACGAAGTCTTCTTTTAAATTATCAACAACAACATCTTTTTTCTCAACAACATTTCCTTCGCAATCACCTGTATCAGTTTTTACACCTAACTGAATAGTTGCAATGTATTTTTTATCATGATTAATCAAAAATTGAGAAAGCTCTGTTCCCTTCCCTATCAAAATAGGAAGCACACCAGTAGCATTAGGATCCAAAGTACCAGTATGCCCTACCTTCTTTCCAAACAACCTCTTAACCTTATAAACCACATCATGAGAAGTACAACCTTTCTCTTTATTAATTACAATTATTCCATCCATTTTTTCTATCACCTCACCTTATTTGAAAAAAGTGAACCAAAATTTTACTATAACAATCTAAGTAGAGTAGTCCAAATGTCGAAAAATGTAGACGAAAAAAATTTATTAATGCGTAGTGGAGTGCGAAGTTTGGCGTCACCACCAACCGTCTTCATACCAAACTCCAACGCCAGCAAACGAACGAAGCATTAATAACATTTTTCTCGTCGACATTTTTCGACATTTGGACGGCTCAAACTTAAACCGCCAAGAAATCTTAAAGCTTATTTCAAATAAGCCTTAATCTCATTCATAATCTTATCTTTAACACTTTGTAAATCCCCTTGCATATTGCATCCAGCAGCACGAGGATGTCCTCCACCACCAAATAAAAGTGCAACCTCAGATACATTTACAAATTCATTAGAACGCAAAGATACTTTCCAGCCTCTACCATTTTTCAATTCTCTAATAAATGCTGAAACCTCAACGCCTTCAATGCATTTACCAATATTAACAATACCTTCATGATCACCAGTTTCACTATGTACTTTTTCCTCATCAGCTAATGTTATATATGTAAAAGTTGCTTTATTATCAAAGAAAAATTCCAATCTTGATTCAGCAATTCTTCTTAGTTCAAAACTTGTTCTTGTTGTTGTTTCTAAAACTCTTCTATAAATTTTTGAAACATTAACACCTTTGTTTAAAAGCTCTGCAACAAATTCAAATGTTTCAACATTAGTACCTTGATATTTAAAACCACCTGTATCAGTAATAATACCTGTTAAAATACATGTACCAATTTCTTTAGTAATTTTCATTTTAAAATATTGTAAAACAACTATCAAAATTTGCGCACAAGCTGGTGCATCAGGATTAACGTAGTTTATATCACCATACATAGTATTTGTTCCATGATGATCTATAACAATGCTTGTTTTAGCATTTTCAAAATATTTTCCCCAACCATTAAGCATTTTTAATGTGGCAGCATCTAATGAAATAGCTAAATCATATTGTTCAATATCACTTTCTTTTTTTATAATATCTGTTCCAGGTAAAAATTCAAAACATCTTGAATATTCCGGAATAATAACATCAACATTTTCTTTTCCATAATCTTTTAAAGCATTATATAATGCTAAACTACTTCCAATTGCATCACCATCTGGATTTTCATGTGTTAATATTACGATTGATTCTGCTTTATTTATTTCTTCTAAAATATTATCTAAAGTCATTCCATAACTTCCTTATCTTTGTGAAAATTTAGGTTTTTATTTTTCCGGGCAAACCTATAAACCACAGGGGACGGGGCAATTTGGCAACATTTTTAATTCTGCCAAATTGCCCCGTCCCCATTGGCTTTTAGCATTGTCACCAATTATTTATTTTTTCAAATCATTTAAAATACTATCAATTCTAGCACCATATTCTAAAGAATCATCAATTTCAAAAACCAATTCAGGAGTAATTCTCAAATTAATTTCCTTAGCAATTCGACTTCTAATAAAACCAGCAGACTCCTTCAAACCAGCCATAGTTTTATCAACATCTTTAGAATTTAAAATACTAACATACACTTTAGCATATTTAAAATCCGGAGTAATCTTAACTTTAGTAACACTAAGCATCCCAGTAATATTAGGATTCTTAAGCTCATACGCTAAAATACTACTAAGCTCTTTTCTTAACTCCTCATTTATCCTATTCAAACGAGCCTCATTTTTAGCCACTTTCCTATTTCATCTCCTTCACACAGAATAATTTTTTCGTTATAAATATATCATTTTTCGTTATTTTCCGACGGTCCCCTGCAAAAGTGAAAAAATTATCTTTTTACTTCCTCCATAACAAAAGCCTCAATAATATCATCTTCCTTAATATCATTATAATCTTCAATTTGAACACCACATTCAAATCCTTTTGTTACTTCTTTAACATCATCTTTGAAACGTTTTAATGAAGCTAATTTTCCTTCATGAATTACAACATTATCACGAATTACTCTAACACCGCTATTTCTCTCAATTCTACCATCAATAACAAAACATCCTGCAATTGTTCCAACACTTGAAACCTTAAATGTTTGTCTAACTTGAGCATTACCAATAATTTTTTCTTCATAAACTGGGTCTAATAAACCTTTCATTGCAGATTCAACATCTTCAATAGCTTGGTAAATTATAGAATACAATTTAATTTCAACTTCATCTCTATCAGCTAGTTCTTTAGCTGTTACAACTGGTCTAACATTAAATCCAATAATAATTGCACCTGCAGCTTTTGCAAGTTGAACATCAGATTCATTAATAGCACCTGGAGCTGAATGTATAACTTTAACCTTAACTTCTTCATTTGATAATTTTTCTAATGATTGTTTAACAGCCTCTGCAGAACCTTGAACATCTGCTTTTACTATTAAATTCAATTGTTTCAAGTTTTCACTTTCCATTTTTTCAAATAAATTACTTAAAGTTACAGTACTTGTGCTAATCATTTTTTCTCTTTCTTGTGCACGTCTTTTTTCAATTAAATGTTTAGCCATTTTTTCATTTTTAACTTCATAGAATGTATCTCCAGCTTCTGGAACTTCAGTTAATCCCATAATTTCAACTGGTGTTGATGGTCCAGCCTCTTTAACACTTTGACCTTTATCATTTTTCATTGCTCTAATTCTACCAATTGAAGTACCAACAACGACTGTATCACCAACATCTAAAGTACCTCTTTGAACTAAAACAGATGCAATAGGTCCTTTAGATTTATCAAGTCTTGCTTCAATAACAACACCTTTAGATTGTTTATTTGGATTTGCTTTTAATTCTTGCATATCTGCAACTAATAAAACCATTTCTAACAAGTTTTCAATATTAATATTATTTTTAGCAGAAATAGGAACGAAAATTGTATCTCCACCCCATTCTTCTGAAACTAATTCATATTGCATTAGTTCTTGTTTAACTTTTTCAACATTTGCTTCTGGTAAATCTATTTTATTAACAGCAACAATAATAGGAATATTAGCAGCTTTAGCATGATTAATAGCTTCAACAGTTTGAGGCATTACACCATCATTTGCAGCAACAACCAAAATTGCAATATCTGTTATTTGTGCACCTCTAGCTCTCATACTTGTAAACGCTTCATGTCCTGGTGTATCTAAGAAAGTAAT
>CAMEHU010000071.1 GCA_945917765.1 uncultured Lachnospiraceae bacterium
TATCCCGATGATGACTATTTCTTCCTTAAACTTTTTGACGCTTCAAGAAAAACTTATGTCAGAAACCAAAAATCACACAAAATTTAGGATTGAGCCTTATAAAAACAAAGGATATCATTTTTAACTGTTAAATCAATTCTTTATTTTTTCTATGATTAAATATTCTAAATACTCTTATTACTTCTTCTTCCCGCATTAATAACAAGGCAATAAAATATACTGAAACACCAGTAATTATACCAAGAATTAAACATAAGATAACATTATTTATATAATGCTCCAAAAAAAATAACACAATAGCCATTATAAAAGTTGATAAAATTCCTTTCCAACAAAGTAATAATTGTTTTATTGCACCGAAATTATATAAACGTCCTATCATAAATGTATTCATATAGAAATATATAAAAGCAGTCACCACATTTCCTATTGCAACAGCTTTCAAACTTATTGGAAACGTTATTGCCATTGTTGTAATAATTATAGGTATTTTGCTAATATCAATTTTTAAAAATAAATCTGAACGTCCAATCGCATTAAGTAGATTTAAATTTAAACTACTTAATGGGACAAACATATAACTCAAAGCTAACCAAAAAAGTAAATCACTTGCCTGTAACCATTTTTCACCTAACAATACTAATATTATAGGTTTTGAAAGAAGTGTAATTCCTGTCATAGCAGGAAAAACAAGAAGAGTTGTGAATTTAATAAGTTTCTTAAAAGATTTTAACAATTCATCTGGATTATTTTGTAATTCAGCCATCATTGGAAAAGTTGAATTATTCAATACCGAATTTAAAGTTCCTGCAGTTAAATCAGGAAACTGTTGTGCTCTTGTATAAAATCCCAGACTTTCTGGATTATAAATTTTTCCAATAACAAGATTATTTATATTTGTCATTGTAGTTGCCAATAAACCAGATGCAAGAAGTTTTGAACCAAATCCAAATAATTTCTTAAAACTTTCTTTTGAAAAACCTGTTTTAGGAATCCAATGACCAAAAATCCAATATAGAATTACAGAAATACTAGCTCTTGATAAAGTCTGAATAACTAAGGCCCAAGGTCCCAGCCCTTTATATGCAGCTAATATTGCAATTAGCCCAGAAGTTATAGTTGAAATCCCATTTATGATAGCAATAGTCTTAAAATCAACATTAATTTGTAATTTTGCACTCTGAACAATTGTAAGTGAATTTAAAATGATTACAATAAAGAAAACTCTTTGTAATGCAATAAGTTCAGGTGTTTTATAGAAAACTGCAATAGCAGGAGAAGCGAAAAATAGAATAATATATAAAACACAACTAACTAAAATATTAAAAATTAAGGTTGTCGAAAAATCTAATTCAGTTCTATCTTGTTTTTGCACAAGTGCACGGGGAAAACCAGATTCTATAAAGACATTGGAAAAGGTAAGAAATATTGTAAGCATTCCAATTGTTCCATAATCATGTGGTGAAAGAAGTCTGGCAAGAATTATACTTATAATGAAGCTAACCCCCTGAATTGCAATCTTTTCAAATGCATTCCAAGCCATTCCTATCTTTGTTTTTTGTTTTATATCTTTTGTCATATGTTTCTATTCTTTTATATCTTCAGTGATTTTTTCAAGTATTGTTTTTGAAACCTGAGGAAAATTTATTGTTAATTTTCTTTCAAAGAATTTCTTTCTTTTATCTATAAGTGGATCAGCCCCTATAACAACTACGTTATTAATAAAATCAATTATATCTTGTTTATTATAGGCCATATAATAATTTTTTAAGCAAGCTTTACCTAATTTGGAAAAAATATTTTTATTCTCTTTTTTCGCAACAAAACAACATGGTTTTCCTGTAAATAAATATTCCATGATAAACGAAGCGCAATCATGAATGATAGCATCAGAATTCTGAAAAACATCAAGATAGTCGCCACCATATGAATATATCATTCCTGAATCAGTTATTTTCTTTATATAATCCTCAATTTCTTTTTTAGTCCAGAAACCTTCTCGTTCAAGATTAACGAATAATAAAGGATGTGGGCGGAAAATAAAATCAATATTCGGAAATAGTTGTGGCAACTCTAAAATAAAATTATAGAATTGTAGAAAATTGGACAATGGTAGTGCTGGCATATTAATAGTATGATGAGGAGCAATAATTATTTTCTTTCTCTCAGAAAGTGTTCTTTGGAATTTTACAAGACTATCCATTTTTGCATAGCCGGTTACCTCAACATTTTTACCCTTAATCAATTCATACTTTTTATAATCCTGATACGAGTAATATTCATCAGCAAATACTTTCCAAAATAAACTCATCTCAAGTCTAGGCATTACATACTTATAAGAATATTTATCGACTAAACATCCATAACTAATGTAGATTGGCAAAACATTTTTTTTTGATAAATAATTTACAGAATGAACTTCATTTACCATTGTATCATAAGGATTTGCACAATAGATAACATCAAATTGACCAGATATATCTATAAACGTTCCGGTTCTTTCATCATATCCATCTATTACATATTCTGAACCATATTTTTCAATAAAAAACTTTTTTGTCGCTCTATATTGCTGTAATAAATGCTCTTCCCCACGCGATACATCAGGACATATAACAATCTTAGGATTATAGGTATTTTTATTTTGAATCATTACATCCATTAATCCATATGCAGCAAAAGTTGAATCAAAGATAACATATGATGCAAATCTTATAGTTTTATCTTCTCTTTCTTTTATAGTTTGTTCAATATCTTTATAGTGCTCATAGATTTTATTTATTTTTGCTTTATTTTTGTTTCTTAAAACGCTAACATGATATAATGTTAGAATATCATCGGGAATAATCTTTCTCAAAATTTCTTTTATCACCATAAAATTCCTTTTTTTGTTATATAACCTACATAGATTCTTAAAATTATTTTTATAGCCACAATGTTTTTCAATAAAAAAATAATAATACATTCAATATATTTTTTTATTGATTTCTATAGGCAAAACTATTCTTATCTTCATTTTTATTTGCATGCTTTTTAAAGATTCATACTTTTTTTACCAATATTATTTGTGATTACTTTTATTATAGAAGCAAAAAAAACAGTTATACATAATGAAAAAACAAATAAGAGCATTCTATTAGTATTAAAAAGCTCTTTACAAATAAACATTTGAATTATTGGGAAATGTATTAAATATATTTCATAAGACAAATCAATATTAATAATTTTTTTATGAATATTAAAGCCTAATAGAATTATAAATACCGATAAAACAAATGGAAACAAAATTTCTGTCTGTGTTATAAAATGTAAAAGAAGTATTATAAAAGCTAAAACGCAATACATTTTCCATTTATTTTATAATTTTTCTAAGTATAGATAACAGAAAATTCCAGAAATAAAATATGACAAAAAAGTTGGTAATTGATTAATGCATCAGGTAATTTAAATCTATCACAAATAATTGGCATTGATACTTGGTATATAATCGAAAATACATATATTATAATTGAAGTAATATTTTTTCGCTTTTTAATGAAGTAAAAAAATAATGGCAAAATAATATAAAAACCAACCTCAATTTTTATTGTCCATAAAGATCCATTTACAGCTGTTAAAATATTATTACTAAAAACACCTGGTAATTTTGGCTGAATAAAACCTAATGTTATGGTATTCCAAAATAAATATGATATAAAATTTTTATTAAGGAAATAACTTTATACTGATAAATCAGAAAAAATACTTAAAATAAAAGCAAAAAAACAAACAACAAATAAATAAGCAGGAAATATTCCTATGAATCTTTTTTTATAAAATTCCCAAATTTTATTACATTTTATGTAACTATGAGAAATCCAAAAAACACTCAATATAAAAAAAACACACACAGATATATGTGCAGGATTTATAATATTTAAGAAATTTGAACTATAACCTGTTAATGCACATACATGACAGTACACAACAACAATACAAAAAAATAATCTGATATTATTGAAGCTATTATTAGTTAAATATTCTTTATTCATTTTA
>CAMEHU010000072.1 GCA_945917765.1 uncultured Lachnospiraceae bacterium
GGTCCTTTGAAAATATTAACCTTTCCTGGTTCTAATTCAAGCTCATCAACGCCTAAAAAATTGTTAACTTTTAAAAACGATATTTTTGACATTTATTATTCCTCCAAATTAATCTTTATTAACCTAATATATAGATCTTCACCTATTTTCACTCGTGTTTTTCTTGCTATGCAGCTACTAACATACCTAGATGTTTTACCAACTCTATTTGCCAACTTCATTGGACTATCTTCGACTGCAAATGGTAATTCATACTTATCTGCTGATACCGCTAAATATAAAATCATTCATTAATCTCCATTAATATTTAAAATCATCATCATATTCATCTTGTTCTTTTTCAGCTTTTAATATTTCAAACTTAACTAATATTAAGTAAACTGCTGTAAATATTAATAATTCTACTGCTACATATGGCAACAACATTACAAAACCTTTAACTAAAACCCCCATACATTCAATAAACAATTCCCTTGTCATTTTATTCCTCCTACAAAATACGCACCCTCTTATCTTAATCATTTGTATGCCGTTGTAATTCCTCACCTTAGCCACTAACGGTGTGTGGTTTGTGTTAGTGCTTAGCCAATATTAAAATTCAATATTTTCATTTAGAAAACTTTTCGCTTTATTTTTTTCATATCGTGAAGTCATCTTCAAAAAAAATTGAATTGATTGTCAGCGATGGATCATACTCTTTTAAGATATTAGTATAAATTTCCATTTCAGATTTAGTAAAATCCGTTTCTCCTTTTTCTTTTCTTGTAAGAGTAGGTCTAGATATATTTAATTTTGAAATCATTACTTCTTGATTAATTCCAAACCCACGTCTTAAAAATAATGCTTTTGTAATTCCTTTTCTAGTTTTCATTTTGTTCTCACCTCCTTGCTACAATTTTATTTTAATTCACATAATGTGAAGTGTCAATACATTTTTTTAAAAAAATTTTCAAAATGTAAATTCTTTTAATTTTTTGCTTTTCTTTTTGTTATACTAACTGTGAGGTGTACGAAATGGATATGAACAAATTGAATAGCTTTGGGAAAAGACTTGAATACCTTTTAGATTTAAAAAGTATTCCAAAACAAAATTTAGCAGCAGCAATCAATGTATCTCCTACTACAATTAGTAACTATATAAAAGATAATAGAAGTCCAGATCTAGGCATTTTAGCTAAAATAGCTGATTTTTTAAATGTGAATAGTGATTTTTTACTGATGAGAACAAATAACTTTTCAACTTATATTAAAAGAGAAGTTGAAGGAGAGTTAATAGAGATAACATTCGATGATGAAAAATTACATTTGACAAGTGATGAAATTAATAAATTATTTGAGCAATTAAAACCATTTGGTTTTGATCCAAAAAAATATTTTGACTCTAATAGATAGAAAAAATTAGTATTAAAACTTAAAAATACTTCAGGGAATATTGATTTTGACAATATTTCCGTATTTTTTTGTCGATATATGACTAAATTTAGTATTTAACACATTTTATGTTAATAAAAGGGGTAAAAGGAGAATAAAACATGACTGATTTAATAAAAAAAATAACAGAAGTAAAAATTAATAATATAGAAATATATATTAAGGAGGATTATAAATGCAATACAGCATTTGTTACAGAAAGAAAAATGGAGGTTGGCAATATCTTATTTCTTACAAAACAAAAGGTATAGACCGCTGGAGACAAAAAGCAAAACAAGGCTTTAGACTTAAACGAGATGCAAAACGGGCAGCTATTGAAGCGTTAGAAGATTTAAAAGATAATTTAAGCAAAAATAAGATATTAAATGGGAACTATAGAGATATTACTTTAAAAGAGTTGTATGATGTTCATGTTAGGAATATTGCTTATACCTCTTCAGAATCTACCAGAAAAAGTTTTTATTATGCAGTTGAAAGTTTTAAAAGCCTACATAATAAAAAAATTGTTTATATAACTACAGAAGATATTCAGCAATGTGTTAATGAACTCTATGCTCTTAATAGAAAGCAAAGCACAATTGATAATAAACTGCGTTATCTTAAGATATTATTTAATAGCGCTATTAGTTATTATAAAATAATTGAGTATAATCCTGTGGAAAATGTTAAGCTTAGGAAAGTTAATGAAAGAATAAACAGAACTGCGCTAAATGATAAGGATGCAGAAAGTTTGTTGCATGACTTAAAAAACACAAGATACTATACAGTAGCTTTAGTGGCCTTAAAAACTGGAATGAGAATAGGTGAAATTCTTGGATTAACATCTGATGTACTTGATTTTGAAAAAAATTGCATAACAGTTAATAAACAATTTAAGTTAATAGATGGGAATTTAAATTTATGGGGGCTTGGTAGTTTAAAGAGCAATAATTCCTACAGAGTAATTCCAGCAACCGAAGATACAATGACTGCTCTTTATAATTATATTGAAATGAATGAGCCTGCCATTGATGGAAGGATTTTTAATTTTGGAAATAAAAAAAGCTTTCAGATCTGCATGAATAAAAAAATTAAAGAGTTAGGTTATAATATATGCTTGCATGAATTAAGGCACACATATGCAACTAAATTAATAGCCAATGGTATAGATTTTAAAACTGCTGCATATTTACTTGGCCATAAAGTAGAGCAGACAATGAACATATATAGCCATGTTACTACTGATATGATATCTAATGCGAGAAATATAATAAATCAAAATTTTTAAGCGAAGCTAATAGCTTCGCTATTTTTTGCCGTTTTGTGTATAATAAGCTGAAAACCTTGATATAATCAATGTTTTATAAAAAATTACTTCTTTACTGATGGTAAAGAAATTTTTAGATATTAAAAAAATAGATAGTTTAATACTATCTATTCTTGTATGTACCAGAAAGTTAAAGCATTTTCTAATTCTTCAGCTTTTTTTATTTTTTCCTTTGTAAATGTTTTTCCTTTTAATCTTTTACTATTATTCATAGTATAATTTCCACTAACACCAATATTAGTAATTACATCTTCTTTTTTATTTTTAATATTATTATTCTTGCTAATATTTTTATCTCTTTTTGCTTCCTTTACAGTTATATTAATTGCCACTACTTTTTTAGATTCTTTGATTTCTTCATAAGAAATATTTAAATCAGTTTTATCATTTAACTCTTTAATTACTGGTGTTAATATTTTTTCTTTAACTTTCCCAAAAATAGTATAAGTTTTCTGCGTTAAGCAAAGTTCATTTCTAATTTCATCTAGTGTCCAAATAAAATTTCTTTTATAAGCATTACATTTGCACTTTTCGTAAATTCTTATGGCATATTTGCTTTTAAGCATAAGAGCATTTTTTAATTTATAAGTAGTAAAAAACTCCTTTAGCTCCAACAAATAAGGTGCTAGAAATTTATTGAATTCCAATGTTACCATTCCGGTGTTCTTGTTATATCGAGCAATGCTAAGGAATGTAGTTTGAACTAATTCTGTTTGACCTTTATCATTAACCATTTCAAATTCCACAACTTTAGCCATAAGACTTTTCGTTATCTTTGGAATATCTCGATATAAATTTTGACTGCTGATTTCTAGAATTTCCGCTAATTCAGTTATGCTTATTTTTTTTTCTGTAAGTTCCATATCATCAGGCTGAATATTGGCAGCTAATATTAAAACAATCTTTTGCTCGTTTAAGTTTAAATCATGTCTGCAATTAATTAAATTATTACTTTTGCTTACTATATAATTATCAATTTTTTTCATTTTTCACACTCCTTATGTGTTTATGAGTATAATATATCACTTGTAATATCCCAATTCAACCACCATAGGGATATTTGACAATCAAAAAGGGATATTTGACAATCAAAAAGGGATATTTGACAATCAAAAAGGGATATT
>CAMEHU010000073.1 GCA_945917765.1 uncultured Lachnospiraceae bacterium
AGAATATCTCATTATTTTTATGTTAATTTTGTCCCGAATATATTTTACACTAACTCTTTTATTTCTAAAGTTCCGAATTAAAAATAAGGACGAAGCCAAATTGCCCCGTCCCCAATGGCTTATTCCCACTCAATTGTAGCAGGTGGTTTTCCCGTAATATCATAAACCACACGGTTAACATGTTTAACTTCGTTTACAATTCTTGAAGACACTTTTTCTAAAACTTCAAAAGGAATCTTAGACCAACCAGCAGTCATGAAATCGGAAGTTGTTACAGCTCTTAAAGCAATAGTATAATCATAAGTTCTTTCATCACCCATTACACCAACACTTCTAATATTAGTTAAAACTGCAAAATATTGATTAATATCTTTATGAAGTCCAGCATTTGCAACTTCTTCTCTGAAAATTGCATCAGCATCTTTTAAAATAGTTAGCTTGTCATCAGTTATATCTCCTATAACTCTTATTGCTAAACCTGGTCCAGGGAATGGTTGTCTGTAAACCAAAAATTCTGGTAATCCAAGTTCTATTCCTACTTTTCTAACTTCGTCTTTAAATAAATCTCTTAATGGTTCAACAATTTCTTTAAAATCAACGTGTTCAGGAAGACCTCCAACATTATGATGGCTTTTAATCTTAGCACCTACACCTACACCACTTTCAATAACATCTGGGTAGATTGTTCCTTGTACTAAATAATCAACTGTACCAATCTTTTTAGCTTCTTCTTCAAAAACATGGATAAATTCTTCACCAATTATTTTTCTTTTTCTCTCAGGGTCTGATACACCTTCTAATTTTTTCAAAAATCTTTCTTTTGCATCAACTTTTACAAAATTAACATCAAAGTTTTTAGTAAATATTTCTTCAACTTCCTCTGCCTCATTTTTTCTAAGTAAACCATGGTCAACGAAAATACAAGTAAGATTTTTACCAATTGCTTTATTTACAAGTGCCGCAGCAACTGATGAATCAACTCCACCTGATAAAGCACATAAAGCTTTTTTATCTCCTATTTTTTCTTTTAGCGCTTTAACTGTTTCTTCAGCAAATGCACTCATTTTCCAGTTTCCTGTACATCCACAAACATTGTAAACAAAGTTTCTGATTATTTCAGTTCCTTTATTTGTGTGATTTACTTCTGGGTGGAATTGAATTCCATAAAAGTTTTTAGATGTATTTTGCATTGCAGCATTTGGGCAATGTCCTGTGCTTCCTATGTTTTCGAAACCTTCTGGCAAACGAGCAACAAAATCTGTATGGCTCATTAAGCAATCATTTGTGTTATCAAAACCATTAAATAATTTTGAATTATTATTTATTTTTACGCTTGTAACACCATATTCTCTTTTATCAGCCTTTTGAACTTCTCCACCTAACATATGTGTCATAAGTTGCATTCCATAGCAAATTCCTAAAACTGGAATACCTAAATTAAATATTTCTGGATCACATTTTGGTGAATTTTCCTCAAATACACTTGCAGGTCCACCTGTGAAAATAATTCCTTTTGGATTTTTTTCTTTTATTTTTTCAATGCTTGTACTAAATGGTACAATTTCAGAATATACATTACATTCACGAACTCTTCTTGCGATTAATTGATTGTATTGTCCATAGAAGTCTATTATTAGTATTTTTTCTTCTTGATTCATTCTTGATTTCTCCTTTCTTTTTAATCCGGGACGGAGATTATTTGAAATTTTTGAAACTGGGGACAGATATCCTATGTTATATGGATTTTGTGGGCATATATAACTTTAATGAAGTGGAGTTACTGTGGAGACCGACAAGCTAGTAAGAATTAGAAGATTTTGTGCAGAATACACTAAAGCCCATATCACTAAAATTTAACTCGCGCAAAAGATTCTTACTCTTAATTCGCAGTTGGGGCGAAACTCATTAAAGTTATATATGCCCACAAAATCCATATAACATAGGATATCTGTCCCCAGTTTCAAAAATTTGAAATAATCTCCGTCCCCAATTTAAACTTAATCCTGAGTAGTTACTTCCTTAAGCATAACATCATGTGCACTACCTTCTTTAATACTAATGTTTGAAACTAAAGTTAATCTTGCTTTTTCATGGAATTCTGGTATTGATATAGAACCACAGTTACACATTGTTGATTTAATTTTAGCAACTGTAACAGCTAAGTTATCTTTTAATGGTCCTGCATATGGAATATATGAATCTACTCCTTCTTCAAAGCTTAATTTATTTTTTCCAGCTTCTCCTAAGTCGTATCTTTGCCAGTTTCTAGCACGGTTTGAACCTTCTCCCCAATATTCTTTAACGAAGTTTCCTCCAACTTTAACTTTTCTTGTAGGGCTTTCGTCAAATCTTGCAAAATATCTTCCCATCATTACAAAATCTGCTCCCATTGCTAATGATAGTGTAATATGATAATCATGTACAATTCCACCATCTGAACAAATTGGAATATATATACCTGTTCTTTCATAATATTCATTTCTTGCTTCAACAACATCCATTAAAGCACTTGCTTGTCCACGTCCGATTCCTTTTGTCTCACGTGTGATACAAATTGAACCTCCACCAACACCAACTTTAATGAAGTCTGCTCCTGCTTCAGCTAGATAATAAAATCCTTCTTTATCTACAACATTTCCAGCACCAATTTTTACATCATCACCATAATGTTCTCTTACCCAGTCAATTGTGTTCTTTTGCCATACTGAGTATCCATCTGATGAATCCATACAAATTAAATCAACACCAGCATCTACTAATGCAGGAATTCTTTCTGCATAATCTCTTGTATTGATACCAGCACCTACTATATATCTTTTATTTTCATCTAATAAAGAATCTGGATTATTTTTTCTTTCTTCATAATCTTTTCTAAAAACTAAATGTTCTAGGTTTCCTTCTTCATCTAATATTGGTAAACAACTGATTTTGTGTTCCCAAATAATATCATTTGCTTCTGTTAAACTAATTCCTTTTTTAGCCCAAACACTATCTTCTTTTGCAGTCATATACATATCAACTGGATCGTCCATATTTGCTCTTGAAATACGGTAATCTTTGTCTGTAACTAAACCTAAGTATTTTCCTTTGCTTGTTCCGTCTTCTGTAACTATAACAGTTGAATGACCAGTTCTTTCAATTAATTCAATAACTTCTTTTAATGGTGTTCCACTTTTTACATTTGAATCACTATCAATAAATCCAGCTTTATGTTTTTTAACTCTTCTAACCATCTCAGCTTGTGATTCAATTGATTGTGAACCAAAAATAAAAGAACATCCACCTTCGCGCGCCAAAGCAATAGCCATTTTTTCTCCTGAAACGGCTTGCATTATAGCTGATACGAACGGAATGTTCTCGTAGTATTTTGGTTCTTCACCTTTTTTAAATTTTACAAGTGGTGTTTTTAAACTTACGTTACTTGGTATACATCTTTCATCTGTTAAATTTGGTAATAATAAGAATTCATTAAATGTTCTTGAAATATCATTTAATATTTTTGCCATTTTTAAATTTCCCCTTTCGAATTATGATTTTTCTATTATATCATATTTCGAGGGTATTTGACAAGTACTTTTTTGAAACAATCGTATGATGGTTTGTGTCAACTAAAAGTAGGCAATTTTTTTATCTTTTTTTCTAATCCAATATT
>CAMEHU010000074.1 GCA_945917765.1 uncultured Lachnospiraceae bacterium
AAAATATTCAATTATCGTATAATCCTATTACAAATGATCAAACTGTTCTTCAATTTGAAGTTCTACCGTGTGATATCACTTACTCATCGGCTTGTGGAACTCAAGAATATATATAAGAAAATTTCGATAAAAGAAACATTTCAATTTCCTTCTTTTTAGAAGGAAAAAAAATATAAATCATTATAATAATACTCCTTTTTCTTCTTTCTATAAATTAAATAAATATGATATACATTATGATATGGTGACATTCGCAAATGTTAATTTACTTTTACATAGCTATACCTCTGATGAGGGAATAATTTTCGAAAATAAAAAATCATATAAGGAAATTTCCTTTGATGAAACAAACTTTATCATCCAAAAAAATAGAAATGATATTAAAGAATCCACATTTACTTTTCAAATATCTATTAATTCTGATCATATTGAAAGATACTTTCGTTCTTATCAAAAACTTCAAAATGTTCTTGCAGAGATAACAAGTGTAATAATTATCTTAACAGTAATTAGTCAGTTTATTCTGAATTTCTTTATTAATTTAGTTTTTTCATTCGAGTGACTTGCTCTGTTTTTGAAGACAAAACTATTTATAAGCGAATAGAAAAAAATATTATCGGAACTGATATTAGTAATAGTATTAACAACTCCAACAACTGAAATTCCTTTTAATATTAATCGAAATTCGAAAATTAAACCTTTTGATAATAGACAAATATTTCAAAAAGCAACTTCATCTTCCGTTATTAAGTTAGAAAATATAAAAAAAATGCGAAATGACAATTGCTTTACACATTTAAGCTGCTTTGATTATATAAACCATTTTTTTTCTTGTAAAACATCACAGTATAAAAGTTTAATTTCAATAAGTGAAAATTTAGTCAGACATTCATTGAGCGTAGAAGAAATAATCAAAGATAGCATAAATTTAAATAAAATTGTTAAAATAGTTATTACTGAAATGAAGTATGCTCTAAATGCGATTGAACCATATTATATTAAAGAAATGAAAAATAATAAGATTATACTTTAGCTATTGTGTTATTTTATTTCCATATATTTTTTATTTATTACAATTTTAAAAAAATCTAAAATTAACAAGTAAAAACATTTTTATATTATACAAGTAATAACAGTTTGCTTAACAATGATGAATTGTGGTTAAATTAGCTTAATATATAAAAGTGTTTGAATAATATTAACAAATGAATACCAAAGACACTCTTTCAATTTTAGATAACATACATGAGCATTACTCAAATAGTTTTAATTATAGAGACATCCACGCAGTGGCTATACTTCCAGATGGTCGAATTGCTGCAGGAGCATCAAATTATAAAATATATATTCTTAATCCTAATACCCCAACCCAAAATTGACAATTTGATATTGAAATCGATAACCAAAGTTTGTGTTCCTGTCTTTGCCTTCTTAAAGACGGAAAACTAATTGCAAACTCTTATCATATTGCTATTTATTCCATAAACGAAAACTCTTATACAGAAGTTTTTACAATCGAAATACATAATTCTGGATATATCTATAAAGTGATTACTCTTCCTGGAAATCGTTTCGCATATTCAGCAGATGATGGTTTCATTCGAATTGCGAAAGATGAAGAACCTTATAGTGCAAAGCCTATTGCTCTTCTAGGACCAAATAAAGAATCTATAGAATGCTTAGTCTATTTGAAAGAAAGTGATTTACTTATATCACTGAGTAAGGATGATGTTTTATATGTATGGAATGCAACTACATATAAATTAATAAAAACAATTGAAGGAGTTGAGTGCGCTGGTAATAACTGCATGTGTGAAATTGACGGCGAAAGGGTAATCGTAGGAGGAAATAAAAAGTTTAATATAGTAAATGTGAAAGAAGGAAAAATAGAAAAGACAATTGAAAACAGAAGATTTGGAGATGTTTATTCTGTTATGAAATTAAGAGGAGAAAATTGTTTTGTGCTAGGAGGTGATGCCGGACAACTAATCGTGTATGACCAAGTGAGTCAACAGTATAAAATGGTTCAGATAACTGCAGCATCTATTACTGATATTAAAAGAATTGATGATGAGACCTTTGTAACTTGCTCTAAGCCTGGATATGTTAAAGTGTGGAAATATTAAATGAATTTTTATTAAAAATTTAAGAAATATTAGATAAAATTTTATATAAGTAATTTTGTTACGATGATTTATTTGTAAAAATTATTATGGAAAAAGAAAAATCTTGTTTACCTTTCTGGAAGACTCTTATAGGGATTACTTGTTCAGCATTTGCTTTTTCGATGAGTTTATCAATGCTAGTTTTTGGACCTCCAATTATTATTCATATTGAAATTCAGAAAGATTACTATTCACATCCTATTCAATCAATGAAAGTATTGAGATCATCATTTAATTCTTCCTACTCGAATATCACAATTGAATCACCCTTATGCTTTAAAGGAAGTACTTGCAAAAGCAAGACTAAATACCTTCTCTATAATGAAAAAATAGATTTAACTCCAATAGAATTTTCTTATTATAATGCAACTTATGAGTCATTATTGAAATCATCAGTAAAGAAAGGTCAACAATGTCCTACAGATTATAAACAATGTGGAATTTTAGACACTCTAGACAACATCATGTGCGTTAGCAAAGATGCTCCTTGTCCTATTAATTTAATAATAATGGATAAAAACGAAATACCTCCAAAAGAATATACAGATAAATATAGATTCACTTCTATTAGGCTAAATTCATTATATATTCATTTTACAAATGAAGCTATTGATAATCAAATATTAGCAAAATTTGTTTACTATGGTGCAGATTCTTTAGAGACATTTCCTTATGAACGAAATGAATTTGATGATTTCGATTCAATTAAATATGAGGAATGTGATATTACTCAGCTTAATTCAATTTTTTTTACTAAATACTCAATGATTACTCAGGAATATTCATATAGGCCTTATATAGGTACAAAGCCTCAATGTCTTCCTTCTGATTTTTATATAGAAAATTTTTATAAAACTCTTTCTAACAGAACATATCAGCATATCATATTTTTCATTTTATCTCTATCACTGTTCATTGAAATTACAATCGGAGTGTGTTTTGATTATGACGATTTCATTGAAGAACCAACTAAGGAGAAAAATAGAAATTTTATTATATGTTTTATAGTGTTTGCTATTATTTGTATTCCAGCTCTTATTTATAATATACTCTCTGTTATAGATAATTTCAATTTAGAAATGAAAGACAATTGCTATGATGAAGATACAAATAAAATGATTAAATTATTATATAAAGATATAGAACTTTTTAATTTTATATTTGGAATTGTAAGTTTAGGTAGTTTAATTATTCTTCTTC
>CAMEHU010000075.1 GCA_945917765.1 uncultured Lachnospiraceae bacterium
ATTATACATGCATAATAAAATTTAGAAAGTTATATATTGATTTGAAAATATCTAACTTTTATGTTACAATCATCTCGATAAATTAATGTTTAGAGAATGGATATATATAATATCTGCAATAATAATTATGTTTGGTTTTATTGTTGGAATAATACAATTGCTTTTAAAGATTAAAAAAAATTGTAAAGATTATTCTAATAAGCACATTTATTATGTTATTTTTAATATCAACTTCAATAATTTATTTTTTTGGAGCATTTGGCTATACACCTGAACATGTTGTCGAAAAGGATGGGCAAAAGTTTGTTGCATATGTGAGTGGATTTAAGAGAACTTATGTGAATTACTAGGATTATAAAAATATATTTGTAGTTGAAAATCAGAAAAGAATAGAAGAATATTATGGCAAGGGTGGATTTGATACAATAGAAAATAAATATGGATATGAATATAATGTTGAAAGGACAACATACTACGATGAAAAGGGAGAGATTATATCTATAAATGAATAGACAAATTACAAGGTGTATTTTTAATTTTATTCGAACATCAAAAAAAATATTGACTTTAATTCAATAATGTGATATTTTGCATAGATAAAAAGTATTAGGAGGTAGTAATTATGGAATTAAAAGGATCAAAAACAGAGCAAAATTTAATGACGGCTTTTGCCGGAGAATCTCAGGCAAGAAATAAATATACATATTTTGCTAGTAAAGCAAAAAAAGAAGGATATGAACAAATAGCTGCAATTTTCCAAGAAACAGCTGATAATGAAAAAGAACATGCAAAAATGTGGTTTAAATTATTAAATGGTGGAGAAATTGGAACAACAGCTGAGAACTTAAAAGCTGCTGCTGATGGAGAAAATTATGAATGGACAGATATGTATGCTGAATTTGCTAAAATAGCTAAAGAAGAAGGTTTTGACCATATTGCATACTTATTTGAAGAAGTTGGCAAAATTGAAAAAGAACATGAAGAAAGATATTTAAAATTATTAGAAAATGTAAAAGATGGAAAAGTGTTTGAAGCAGGAGAAGTTAAAATATGGAAATGTAGAAATTGTGGACATATTGTTGTTGGAACAAAAGCTCCAGAAGTTTGCCCTGTATGTAGCCATCCAAAAGCATATTTCGAAATTAAAGCTGAAAATTATTAAAATATAGGAAAACTATTCTTATGAGAAATATAAATTAATATGGAGGGAATTTATGAAAAAAGAATTAGTAATAAAAAGATGTTCTAAATGTCAAGCTTTAGTTGAAGTCATAAAAGATTGTACTAGTGATAATTGTAGTATTAAATGTTGCGGTGAAGAAATGATAGAATTAGCTCCAAATAGTGTAGACGCATCTTTTGAAAAACATGTACCAAACTATGAAGCAATAGATAATCATATAATCGTAAAGGTTAACCATGTTATGGAGGAAGATCATTTTATAGAATGGATTGCAATGTTAGCAAATAATAAAATTATAAAGAAATTTTTATTGCCAGGTGAAGAAGCCTGTGTAATATTTCCATATGTTAAAGGAAGTAAAATTTATTCTTTTTGTAATAAACATGGACTTTGGTCAAAAGAAGTTGAATAAATATAGATAAATTAAACTTTTGGTGTGAGATTTGTTACATAGAAAGGACTGTGATAAAAGTGAAAGATATTATCATTTCTGATGATATAATATATATCGGAGCAGATGATAAAGATATTGAATTATTTGAGAATCAATATAATGTGCCAAATGGAGTAGCATATAATTCATACATAATAATTGATAAAAAAATTGCAATAATGGATACAATTGATAAAAGAAGAACAAATCAATGGCTTGAAAATTTAGATAAAGCATTAAATGGCAGAAAACCTGATTATTTAGTTATTTCACATCTGGAACCAGACCATGCTTACAATATAAATACTTTAATGAAAAAATATCCAGATATAAAGTTAGTTGGAAATTCGAAAACTTTTACCTTTTTACCTCAATTTTTTGATATACAAAATTTAGACTCAAAAAAAATTGAAGTAAAAGAAGGAGAAATTTTAGACTTAGGAAACCATAAATTAAAATTCATTATGGCACCAATGGTACATTGGCCAGAGGTAATGATGACATATGAAGAAAAAGAAAAAATATTATTTTCAGCAGATGGATTTGGTAAATTTGGAACATTAGATACCAAAGAGGATTGGGATTGCGAAGCCAGAAGATATTATTTTAATATAGTTGGGAAATATGGTTTACAAGTACAAACATTATTAAAAAAAGTTATGAATTTAGATATAGAAAAAATTTGTCCTTTACATGGACCAATACTAAATGAAAACTTAGTACATTATATTGAAAAATATAATATTTGGAGCAGCTATAAGGCTGAAAGTGATGGTGTGTATATAGCTTGTGCATCAATTCATGGAAATACATATAGTGCTTGTGAAAAGTTAAAGGAAATCTTAGAAGAAAAAGGCATAAGCAAAGTAGTTTTATCGAATTTATCAAAAGAAGATTGGTCAGAAGCAATAGAAAATGCATTTAGATATGGGAAAATTGTATTTGCTTCTTCAACATATAATATGGAAATATTTACTCCAATGAGAAACCTATTATTGAATTTAAAAGAAAAAAATTATCAAAATAAGATTGTTGGATTGATCGAAAATGGAACTTGGGCACCAAATTCTGCAAAATGTATGAAAGAGATATTGAACACAATGAAAAATATAGATATAATAGAACCAGTAGTTACAATTAAATCCAAACTTTCAGAAGAAAATTGTTTGCAATTATATAAAATGGCAGAAGATTTAATAAAAAAATAAAAAGGAGGTGTGTACTATGAAATATAAATGCACAGCCTGTGGATATATTTATGATGATAATGTAGAAGCAGTAAAATTTGAAGATTTACCAGATGATTGGGTTTGTCCTTTATGTGGTCTTGGAAAAGAATTCTTTGAAAAAATAGAAGAATAAGAAATGATTTAAGAGTTTAATTTAATAATGAAATTAAACTCTTTTTACAATAAAATCAGGTAAAACTTATAAATACTTGGATTTTAGATACAAATTACAATAAGTAAATCAAAATACTTTAGCAAATATTACAAAAATTAAATAATAAAAATGTTATACTATGGTTGAACGATTGAACGATATTTTGAACGATTGAACGATTAGAAATGGAGGTAAGTAGCATGAATGAGAATGAATCAATAGAATTTAAAGAAAATTATACAGAAAAAATATATTATGTAGGAATAAAAAATGGCAGACAATAAAAATAGTAA
>CAMEHU010000076.1 GCA_945917765.1 uncultured Lachnospiraceae bacterium
CGTGCCAAATTGCCCCGTCCCCATTGGCTTTCAAATTGCCCCTCCCCATTGGCTTTCCTTAGCTTCATCAAGTTCACAAAAAATTCACTTGTAAATTAATCAAATATATGTTATCATATTAAAGGTGGTGCATTATTCTAGTTATACTACCTATTACGAGGGTGGGGCTAAAAATCCACTAAAAGGCACATCGATGAAGTTTCTTGTTTATGCGCGGAATGCCAGTTTTGTGTGTTTGCAGGGAGTAAAGATTCTAGGGAGTTATGTAATGGCATATATAACCACCCCCTATTATCGCGGAGGCTTGAAATTCCATTAATGTTTTTTCAAGTAAAACCTATATAAAGTGCCAAGACACAATATATAGCGTAGCCTGTCTTGAGTGGTGATATTGGGATTAACACAATTTGTTAATGTGTGGCCAAAATTAATTATACATATTAACTGTTATGAAATTATTATTGCAAAAGAGACTAGTAATAGAGTAAAGTATATTAAGGAAAACTTCTAGAATGTTTGCCATTTAGGCAAGGAAACCTAAGGATTAAAGTACGGATTTAAGTGGCTGTCTGGAAGCCAAAATGAACTTGGCTATTTTCTATAATCGGAAACGGCTAAACAGTAATGTTTAGTAGAAAATAGAGAAATTCATCTAGACCTAAACCGTAAAGTTTACTTAGGTTTTTACCACTATTATTAAATATAGAGGAGAATGTAAAAATAAAATGAAAAAAGATTCAAAAAATGACTCGTCCGAAATTAAATGGTTTATTATAGTTTTTATTGTTAGTTTTATATTATCAATAATTTTCTCATTTATTTCAACAACAGCAATAAGTGGATTAAATGTTGTACCAGCAGTACTAATTTTGTTTTTAGTTATTTTTATTGGTATAGTATTTGATGTTGTAGGTGTGGCTGTAACAGTTGCAAAAGAATCAGATTTTCATGCAAAAGCATCAAAAAAAATAGCAGGTGCAAAAACATCATTAAAATTAATTAAAAATTCAGCAAAAGTAGCTAATATATGTGCTGATGTTATTGGTGACATTGCAGGAGTTTTAAGTGGTTCTATAAGTGCATTAATAGCTATGAAAATTACAAGTAGCTTTAATTTAGAATTTAATATTCAATTTATTGTAAGTGCGATTGTTGCTTCATTAACAATATGTGGAAAAGCAATTGGTAAAGGAATTGCACAAAGAAATTCAACTGAAATCATTGCAGTAGTAGGAAAAGTCTTAAGATTTTTTAATAAAGAAAATGCTCGAAAAAAGTAAAGAGTTTAGATAAATTTTGATAAAAAAGTAGTTTTGATAAATAATGACCTATATGTTAAATATTTTTTAACATATGGGTCTTTTGTTTTTACTGTAATCATCTAAAAGAAAAAAGAAATTTGTCAAAAAATAGCAATATGATTAACATAACGTGTAATTAAACCATACTATATAATACAAGGGAGGAAATAAAGTGAATAATGTATTATATAGTTTAATAGGAATTTTAATTCCTTTTGCAGGAACAAGTTTGGGAAGTAGTTTTGTACTTTTTCTGAAGAAAAATATGAGTGAAAAAATTCAAAAAATAACTGTAGGATTTGCAGCAGGTGTTATGATTGCAGCAAGTGTATGGTCTCTTATTTTACCATCTGTTGAAATGGCAGAAAATCAAGGAGTTATTTCATGGGTGCCAGCTACAGTTGGTTTGGTTTTAGGAGTGATATTTTTAATCATAATTAACAAAATTGCAGGAAAATTTGAAAATAAGAAAAATGGAAAAAAGATGAATATGTTGTTGTTTTCGGTTACACTACATAATATTCCAGAAGGTTGCGGGTGAATTAGATGGTAGTGAGGAATAGTAAGGTTTTGAATGACAATATGGTATTGTCTAAATTAGAATGTAATTAGAAATAGCTTGGGAAAATAATTTGGATTCATTGGAATTTTACATATAAAAAAACATATAATAATATTAAGTTTATTATGCGAAAAACTTGACAATACAGCATTTAAGATTGTATAATAAATTTAGAAGTAAATGTTTCTCGCTTGTGGTTGGTGCGAGTAATAAATCATACCATTTCGCTAAATGTTCTCGCTTGTGATTGGTGCGAGTAATAAATCAAATCATTTTGTAAATAGTTGTCCTTTGTTCTAATAAGGAGCAAAGGACTTAAATTTTTTTATAGGAGTAATTTATGCAAATTAAAGAAGGTTATGTATATCATATAAAAAGTGAATATTTTGATTTTGTTAATGATGATAAATTAATGAAAAATCACGAAGGTAATTCAACTAGACCAAATTACTTTTGTGTAAAAAAAGAAAATAGTGATATACTATGGTTTATTCCTATGAGTAGTAAAGTAGAAAAATATCAAAAAATAATTGATAATAAAATGAATAGATACGGAAAATGTGATACAATAGTTATTGGAAATTATAGGGGTAAAGACCATGCATTTTTAATGCAAAATATGTTCCCTATAACAGAAAAGTACATAGATCATATAGATACAGTTAATGGAAAAGCATTACAAGTTGCTTCTCAAACAAGAAGAGAAATTATGGAAAAGGTTAATCTAATATTTAAATTAAAATCAAAAGGAATTAATTTGATATTTCCTGATACTGATAGAATCGAAAGATTATTAATTGAAAATAATAATGCAAATTAAAGTCAGCTTAAAACAGCTGACTTTTTGCATTCAAATATAAATAAAAGTGAATTACAAAAAATTATGTATTGATAAAATAAGTTAGTTGATTACTCTACATAGTGTAGAGCACTGCAAAAGTTCTGCATTTTGTATAGAAAAAGTGCTATTCTCCATAATGGAGAGTACTGCATTTTTGCAGAATATGTTAACTATCGTCAGAGAACTAGAAAGCTTGTCTTTCTACGTTTATGTGTGATGCACTCTGCATTACTATCCTGCCATTAGTATCTAGTGAACAGGAAATCAAACCTCCTGCAAATACTATACATTTGCTATAAGTACATATACTTAACGTGGTTATTAGTTTTGGAATTTTAATTTCACATTGAGTATTATAATTATTTACACGAGATACCCTTTAGCTTTTTTGTTTTAGAGAGTAAAAAAATATTTTGGTTAATCATTTTCTTTTAAATCTATTGTTTTATTTGACAAATAATGATATACTTTTTTCAGAAATATAGTAATAATTTTTAAAAAGTTCACAAATAGTTCATATGAGTTAAATTTTCTGGGGAAATAGTGAACATAAAAAATAGAATAAAATAA
>CAMEHU010000077.1 GCA_945917765.1 uncultured Lachnospiraceae bacterium
ACATATAAAATAAAACTATTTGATTTAACTACTTCTCTTTTTACCAAGTCTTTCATTAAATCATTTAATACTTTATCAGTATCTGGTAGTGCTTCCTCTTCGTTATAACAAGGAACCACAATCGCTAATCTTTTAATCATTGTTTCTTTCCTTCTCTAGTTCTTCTACTTTTTTCTTTAATACAGCAATTTCATAATCAAGATTAATAATATCTTCATTATGTCTACTAATAATAAAATAAATATAAAAAGTTAAACAATATAATAAAAACATCATAATTAGAAATACTGCATTAGATGGGGTTTCAATTCCAATAAAAGATGCAAGTGAATACATTATTGTAGGAAAGGCAGATATAATTACCATACTAATTCCCCAAATAATCCATATAACAGCATATCTTATATTGATTTTGTTTTTTAAAACATTCTTAATCACAAAGATCAAGACTGCAATTGATCCTAATAATAAACTTAATTGTAAGACTTTACTCATATTACCTCGCAAACAGAATAGATATAATTACACCTATCATAAATTTAATAGCCTTAAAAGGATTCACAAAATAAGAACTTCCTTCTTGTCTATCTAGCATTTCAACTTGAACTTCTTTTACCTTAAAACCTTTTCTAATTAAGTAACATAAAGCATCTGGTTCTGCGTAAAAGTTCATTTCCTTAGCAAACTCAGCAATTGTCTTTTTACCAAGAGCACGCATACCACTAGTTGGATCTGTTACTTTTACTCCAGATTTTAATTTAATTAAAAAACACAAAATTCTACTTCCAATCATTCTAGATGAAAAAGATTTCTTTTCATCTATAAATCTAGAACCAACAACATAGTCATAGCCATTCTCGATTTCTTTAATCAAAGGTGCAACATACTTTGGTTGATGTTGACCATCACCATCTATACAAATGACACAATCATAGTTATTGTCATAAGCGTATTTAAAGCCAACCCTCGTAACACCAGCTATACCCAAATTAACAGGAAGATTTAAAATATTAAAACCTTCTTTTTTACAAAGATCTGATGTGTTATCTGTTGATTTATCATTTATGATTAAGTAATCGTAGCTAAAAGCTTCAATATCTTCTATTAAAGCCTTTAAATTTTTCGATTCATTAAACGCTGGAATAATAATTAAAGTTCGCATAACAATATAAATTATATCATTTTAGTTCCTTTAATACTCTTGCGGGATTACCACCGATAATACAATTAGGTGGAAACTCCTTAGTTACAATAGCTCCAGCTGCAACAACTGTATTTTTATTTATTATAGTTCCAGGCATTATCTTAACACCTTCACCAATCCAAACATTATCATCAATAAAAACAGGCTTAAAATCTTCATAACCTTGTTCTACGAAAGGAATGTTTGATATCTCGTGTTTGTGATTTCTTGTATAAATAATACAATTAGGTCCCATCATAACATATTTACCAATAGTTACATAATCACCAATAACTGCATTAACACCTATTGAAGAATTATCTCCTATTTTTAAAGTTGAATTAACCTGACAATTTTTTTCAAAATTTACATTTTTTCCACAATATGCAACATATTTATTTAAAAACAAATACCTTACCTTCATCGCAAACTTACCACCAAAATGATATGAAATTGGAAGGTGTTTTCCTAACAATGAATATAATGAATAACAAATAACATTTTTTAATTTCATATAAGTATCTTTCTATAAAAGTTGTTAATAATATAAAATATATTTATGCAATATTTTATATACATTTATTTCATATTATTAATACTATTATATTATGAATTATTAGGGCAAGCCGTTTCAAAATACCTGAAGATAGATTTTAATTCTTTATACCTACCTATAGGTTTTGTGACTATACAGGCTTTTTCTTATTTTTTTACCAGTATTTTTTCTTTTATAAATGTAAATACAATTTTTTATTATTCAACTCAAGCATTATTACTTTTGATAAGTATTGTGTTTGTTATAAGAAAAAAAGAATATAACAAATATCAATTTAAACTAAAGAAATTGCTGTTTATAACTTTATCTACAATATTTTTACTATATTATACATATAACACAACATTAGGAGACCTTAACGGTTTTGATACTACCTATTACTTAAATTTAATGAGCCAAAATATCGGATTAAAAGAAATGAATTCTATTAATCCAATATGGGGTTTTTATAAGCAAGGAAGTATTGAAGACTTATATTCCTTCCAAAGTTATTTTTACAACGCTTCATTTTTAATGTTTATTTTTCAAAAAATATCTAATATTTTAAAAATTTCTTTTTATCCAGCAATACAGTTCATGTGGTTATTCCAAACTTTATTTTTTGTGCTTCTAAGTAACATAATTTGTGAAACTGTAGAAACTTTAAAAGAAACTAAAAACAAAACTCCTTTATATTTAGTTTCTTTTTCGATTTTAATTTTATTCTTTGGTCGATATCAATATAACAGTGTATATGGTTTTTTCGGCAATACACTTAGAACCATAATTCAAGCGTATGCGTGTTTAAATGTTTATTATTACTTTAAAACAGGAAATAGCAATTATAAATATTCAATTTATCTATTTATTTTAAGTGGCTGTTCAGTTTCTTCTACTGGAGCATTCATTTCTGTTTTATTTTTATTTGCATTATTTTTTGTATTAAGCAATAGTAACACAACTATACTTAAAGAATACGCAATTGTGCTATTACCGATTTTAACTAATTTAATTCAATATATCCTTAAACAAAATATTTTAATTTCAATATGCATAAGTATTTTGGTTTGTTCTTTACTATTTATATTTAATAAAACCTTAGTATCATTTATTAATAAATATAAAAAATTATTATTTATCTTTATATTTGTTTCTTTGTTTCTAATGTCATACCAAATTACACACAATGTTTTTGACCTTTCTGGTTTCTTCTCTAGAACCGGAATAACATATGACATGGTCCTTTATTTCTTTAATTTTTCTTTAAAGAAGGGTTTTAATGCCACTAATGTTTATATCATTTACTGTGATTTAATAGTTTTATTTAATTTATTATTTAAAAGAAAAGATAAATTAATGACGATTGCTTGGATTTTAATTATTTGTTTCTTTAATCCATTCTGTTGTAACTTTTTAAGTAAAGTTAATACTGTTTATTATCGTGCTTATGAAATAATACTAAATCCATTCACTATTATTTATATGACAAATAACATCTTTGAGATGATAGATAATAAGGCTATTAATTATTCAATAAGCATTATTGTT